>DASROG010000448.1:0-12432 GCA_035646995.1 Myxococcaceae bacterium | reverse complement strand
GTGCGTCCGGCCTCCATCGAGAGAGAAGTGAAACCCGGCGTCCAGGCGCTGCAGCTCGGCGAGGGTCTGGTCAGCGATGCGCCCGTCGCCGTCGGTGCAGCGCTGGAGCGTCGGGTCGTGCGAGACGACGAGCTCGCCGTCGCGTGTGGCGTGCAGGTCCAGCTCGAGCATGTCGGTGCGCCAGCGCTCGACCGCGTCGCCGAAGGCGGCCAGGGTGTTCTCGGGCGCGAGGAGCGCACCGCCTCGGTGAGCGATGTGCAACGTCGGGCGGAGTCCCTCGAGGAACGGATGGCGCATGGCGCGGGGGGGAGCATCCGCTCTTCCGTTGCGGCGCGCTCCGCCGATTTTGGGGTCCGACCCCGCGCCGGAGAGCAGCGCTGCTGGCCCCGCGGAGCAGGTGGCCCGCGCTGCTCCGGGCCTGGCGACCGCAGGGTGCATGTCACGTGCGGTCAGTCACAAGTGTTCGAGATCACCGAAGAAATGGACCGCAACACCCCGTTGGCGGGGCCCCGGACCGGCACGTACAATCCGAGGGGCATGGCTGCCCCACGGAAGCGAAAAAACATCGTCAAAAAGAGGACTTACACATCAGCTCGGCTCGCCATTGTCCGCGCGCAATTGCCGGAGCCCCAGCGTCTGCTGCGCGTGTGGAAGCGGGTGCTGGAGCGCAGGCTTCGCGCTCGACTGCGGACCGACGTGACGGTCGAGGTGCACGACAACACCCACACGATGGTGACGTTCGAGCGGGTGCGGCGGGGATGGCGCATCCGGGTGCACCACATGTTCCTCGCGGCTCCGGAGGAGGTGGTGTCCGCGCTCGCGGAGTTCGTGCGCTCGGCGGACGCCCGGAGCTCGGCGGTGCTGGACCGGTTCATCGAGCGGAACAAGGCCTTCATACGCCGCGTCTCACCGGCTCAGCTTCGCCGCCGGTTGCGGATCGACCCCGTGGGGCGCCACCATGACCTGTCGGTCATCTTCTCCGCGCTGAATCGCCGCTATTTCGCAGGGCGAATCGAAGCGACGATCACCTTCGGGCCGGCTCCCCGGAGCCGGCGTCCGCGGAAGAGCATCAAGATGGGGAGCTACTCGGCGGACTCGCGCGTCATCCGGATCCATCCCGCGCTCGATCAGCCCAAGGTCCCCCGCTACTTCGTAGAGTGGATCGTGTTCCACGAGATGCTTCACCACGTCTACCGCGCGCGTCGGGGGGACGATGGTCGCAGGTGCGTGCACCCGCCGGAGTTCACGCACCACGAGCGGCGGTTCCACGACTTCCACCGCGCGCAGGCCTGGGAGAACGAGAACCTGGACCTCCTGCTGCGGGCGCGCGTCGGCTAGCCCGTCGGTCCGGCCGGTCGAACGCCTGCGTCGAGATCGCGCGGGGGGACGGCCGAGGTCCCCCGATCGAGGCGATCGAAGGTGTCCGATCGAAGGCGATCGAAGGCGATCGAAGGCGTCTGGCACCTTCGACATGGGAGCCTCGAGGCAGGCCATCGAAGGCGATCGAAGGTGTCCGATCGAAGGTGTCTGGCACCTTCGACGTGCGAGCCTCGAGGCCGGGCGGGATTTTCGTAGTTATTCTCGATAGGTGGACGCCAACGGACCGCCGCGGAGCGGGCGGGAGCCGATCGGGATGGGGGCCGCGTCCTGAGTCAGGGGAGGATGAGGCCGCCCGGGCTTCGTCGCTCGCCCTGGGTCGGACCGGGAGCGGATGCGGCCCCGGCTCGCTCCTCCCGCGTTCCGGCGTTGGACGGTGCCTTACGATCCCCCGGGGGCCTCGCCATCAGCGCGAGAACCTTGCCAAAGAGCTGCTCGGCGAAGGGCGGAAAGAGCCCGGCGGCGTCGTGGAACATTCTTCGGGCAGTCGCCCGCGCCACCGCCGCGGCGTGCGCTGCGCCCCGCCGCTCGAGCGCGGGCGCGACCGTCCACAGCCGGCGTGCATACAGGCGACGACGCGGCGGGTCGAGGAACTCCTCGGCCTGGCTCCGGATTCGCTCCCGGAGCGCATCCGCCTGCTGCTCCGGGCTCAGCGCAAGGGGACTGGTGCGCAACTCGTCCACCCGGAGCGCGAGCCGCTTCAGCTCTGACTCCGGCGGGAGCCACGCGGCGAACTCGGGCTCCCGGTGAAGCGCCCCGCTCTCCACCGCGAGCGCCGCATCGCCGTCCTCGGGCGACGGCAGCGGGGAAAGCTCCTCCGCGGCCGCGACGATGCCGAGGTGACGCAGCGCCACGTCGGCGTCCGGTGGGAACGGTGTCCGCGTCGCAAGGTTGGACCGCACCGCCTCGGCCAGCAACGCGCGCCCCTCCGCGGCCGAGAGCGGGAGCAGCCGCTCCATCTCCGGCCTCCGGGCCAGCTTGCGCCAGGCGCTGCGGCCCATCTCCGCACGGCTGAGCGAGAGAAGCCCCAGCTCGTCGGACACGAGAGCCTCCACCACCTCGATGCCGCCGCGGACCGGCCGCGCCAGGAGCAGCGCGCGCTGCCCCGTCCCGTCCGGGAGGCTCGCGAAGCCGGGCAGGGCATCCCCGGCGGCAGCCGGCGGCGGGGGCGGTGCCTCGGGTGCGCGGGCCCGTTCGCTGACGGCCACACCGGCGGACCGAAGCCGATAGAGCGCGCGTCGCGCCGCCTTGGTCACCTCGCGGTCGGGTGACGCCGAGAGCCCCTCCGCGGGCGCAGGCCGCCGCATCGCCACCGCGGCCTCCAGGACCGCCAAGGCGAGCTCCGCCGGGAGGGAACCCGAATCCACGGTCTCGCCATCGAGCAGCCGTCGGGCGAGCTCCCAGTCCTCGCCCAGCACGCTCTCGGGTGCGCTCTCTCCGGCGCGCAAGGCCTCGGCCAGCTCGTTGACGTTCATCGGCGGCGGTTCTCCAGCCAGGCCATACCACCGGCGCGGTCCACCAGGGCCACGTCCGTGCCATCGTGAGTGCCGAAGACCGCTCGCGGGTCGACACCCCGGACCAGAAAATGGGTGTACGCGGGGCCCATGGTGTCCCAGCGAAAGCCGTCGGGCCGCCACTCGCTGGGGAAGGTGGGCGGCGGCGTTCCCCGGTACCGGATGGGAGAGTGCGGGGTCCGGGCGAAGCTGAAGTTGGTGATTCCTCCGCGGAGCCGCGCTGGCACCGCCGCCGCGTGAAGAAAGACCGGGTGCCTCATCACCCGAGATCCGGGGTCGAAGACCAGCCCCATGATCCGGGGCCCCGAGGGCGTCTCCTCGGCGAAGCGGAGGAGCGGCGCCGCCTCGAGGTCGAAGGCGTGGAACCCGCGCCCCAGCGGAATCGCCAGGGCCAGTGCGCAGACCAGCCCGGCGAGGAGCACCAGCGGGCGAACGCGACCGGCGAGCGCCGGCAGCGAGGCGATCGCCAGGGGCGCGCCGAGGTGCGCGTAGCGGGTGTTCAGGTAGTAGACCGCGCCGCGGATGTCGAAGGGCAGAAGCAGGTAGAGACCGCCAGCGAGGACCGCGAGCCCGGGGAGCCGCCACCGCTCGAGCGAGCCCTCGCGCGGTTGCGAGCGCTGGCCGGCGATCCAGAGGACCAGTGCGACCGCGGCGACCGCCACGACCGCTCGGAGGCCCCAGCGGTCACTCCCGTCCCGGAGCAGGTTCGCGAGCACTTCCGGGAATTCGTCCAGATTCTGGCGGAGTGGCTTGGAGGCGAGGTTGCGTTCGGACAGGAGCGGGCCCCACGCCTTCCACGGTGCGCCCTCCTCCACCTCCGCGGGCGCGAGGAGGCGGCCGGCGCCCCAGATTCCGAACACCGCCACCGCGGGAAGCGTCGAGAGCACGGCTGGGAGTCGCGGGTGGAACGGGCGATGGGGCCCGTCTTCCGGCACGCCCGTGGTGAACAGCAGTAAGGGGAGGGCCAGGGCGAGGAAGAGGAAGCCCTGGACGTGCATCAGCACGACTCCCACCAGGACCGCCGCGTTCGCGATCGCCCACCGCCGGCGGAGGCGCACGTCGGTGAGCGCACGGACGAACAGCCCCGCGGCGAGGAGCGCGAGCACGAATGATGCGCTCGAGTTCACGAAGCCCCAGCCGAAGCTGTCCCCGTATGCGAAGGGCAGGGTGAGCACCGCCGGCCAGCGCGGGCGCCCCAGCGAACGCAGGAGGAACGCAGTCGCGAGTGGAAGGCCGAGGACCATCGCGCTGAGGAACAGCCGGTTCGCGAGTTCCAGCGGTACGAGCCACGAGAGCAGGCTCACCAGGTAGTAGTACCCGAGATAGGGGGTCAGCTCGGCACGAGCGGCGAAGACTTGCGGATACAGCGTGGTGGAGTCGTCCAGCCGGTGAAGCACCGAGATGAGGTGCAGGTGCTGTGGCAGATCGACCATGGGCAGCTGTCGGGCGCACCACAGCGGGGCAACACCGGCGAGCAGCGCCAGGGCGAACGCCGTGCGTGCCACCCTGGGATCCGCTGCGGTCACGTCCCCGCTTGCTGCGCGACCAGGACCGGCCAGCCGCTGGCCATGGACTCCCGGAGGAACGCCGCGAGTCGCCGGCGGGCCAGGTTGACCGATCCCTGCATCGGGTCGACCAGCGCTTCCTCACCGGTGCTGCGCTCGCGCCGGAGCGAGACCTGCTCGCCGCAGCGCTCGCAACGGATGCTGACGTCGCGGACCAGCCCGAGCGGGACCGCGTACCGGGTGCTGCAGCGGTGGCACTTCCACACCAGCGCCCGCTCGCCCTCCTCGGCAGCGGCGAGTGCCTCCAGGTGGTCCGCCATGCGGAGGATGGCCGGGAGGTCCTGTGGCGGCTGCGCGAACACCAGCGAGGGAGAGGCCTGGGGCCCCGGGGCCCCGATGCGCTGGGGGGCATCGGAGGCAAACATCTGGGTGATGCGGTCGCGTACCCGCGCATCGCGGAACTCGACTCCGGCCAGGGCGCGATCGATGAGTCCGACGGTCGTCGGAAGCTCGGGCTCGAACAGCGCGTCTGCCGGGAGCAGCTGAGGCGGAGCGACCAGCCGGTGGCTCGGGATGGAGAAGAAGCGAATGCCCACGATCGGGAGTCCGGTTTACCAGCCGCGCGGTACGGGGCAAAGCTGCAGGCGGTGTCGGACGTTCAGGACCAGTCCAGCATCCGCTTCAGGGGCCGGTAAGCGGCGAGCCGGAGGGACTCGGGCATGACCAGCTCGGGGGAGCGCTCGGCCATGCACCGCCACAGCTTCTCCATCGTGTTCATCTTCATGTACGGGCACTCGTTGCAGCTGCACCCGTTGTCGGGGGGAGCGGGGATGAACGTCTTGTCCGGGGCGCGCGTCCGCATCTGGTGGAGGATTCCTGCCTCGGTGACAACGATGAACTCGCGCTCCGGGCTCTTGAGGACGTGCTCGAGGATGCCCTTGGTGGAGCCGATGTAGTCCGCATGCTGCAGGACGCGCTCCAGACACTCGGGGTGCGCCACCACCTCGGCGTCAGGGTGCTGGACCTTCAGCTGAACCAGGAGCTTCTCGCTGAAGATCTCGTGGACGATGCAGCTCCCTGGCCAGAGGATGAGCTCGCGTCCGGTCTGCTTCTGGACCCAGCGTCCGAGGTGCTGGTCGGGGGCAAAGATGATCGGCCGATCCTTCGGCGCCTTCTCCACCATCCTCACCGCGTTGGACGAGGTGCAGATGACGTCGCTCATCGCCTTCACCTCGGCGGAGCTGTTCACGTAGGTGACGACGAACGCGCCCGGATGCTTGGCCTTGAACGCCGCGAACGCGGCGGGCGGGGTCCGGTCGGCGAGGCTGCAGCCGGCGGCGAGGTCCGGGAGCAGGACCTGCCGAGTGGGGTTGAGGATCTTCGCGGTCTCGGCCATGAAGTGCACGCCGCAGAAGACGATGACCTTCGCCTGCGTGCGGGCGGCTTCCTGCGCCAGGGCGAGGCTGTCCCCGATGAAATCGGCGACGTCCTGGATCTCGCTCTCCTGGTAGTAGTGGGCGAGGATGACCGCATCGAGTTCCTTCTTCAGCGAGCGGATCGCCGACTCGAGCTCAGCGGGGGCGGGCGTGAAGGGCATGCCGGCGTGACTCCTTCTCTCGTCCGCTTAACCGGCCCAGGGCCCGACTTCCAGGATCGTGAAGACGGAAGGGGCCACGGGTGACAGCTCCGGCCCGGGTGGAACGGACCGTGCTCGGGCATCCGCGCGGACTGTTCCTGCTCTTCGCGACCGAGGCATGGGAGCGGGTGCAGTACTACGGGATGCGGGCCTTCCTGGTTCTCTTCCTGGTGGATCGGGTGCACGGGCTCGGCTGGACCGAGGCGCGGGCACTCACGCTGTACGGCTGGTACACCGGGCTCTCCTATCTGAGCACGGTGGCGGGCGGCTGGGCCGCAGACCGCTTCCTCGGACAGCGGCGGGCGGTGGTCATCGGCGGCACGCTGATGATGCTGGGGCAGTTCCTGTGCGCGCTCAAGCAGGAGCCGCTCTTGTACGGAGGGGGCGCGCTGCTCATCGTGGGGAACGGCCTGTTCAAGGCCAACGTCTCCACGATGGTCGGGCAACTGTACCGTCCGGGCGACCCGCGACGGGATGCGGCGTTCACCATCTTCTACATGGGGATCAACCTGGGCGCGGCGGTGGGGCCGTTCCTGTGCGGTACGCTCGCCGAGAAGGTGAACTGGTCCCTCGGGTTCGCGAGCGCAGGACTCGGGATGGCCATCGGTGTTGGAGTCTTCGTGCTCCTGCGTGAGCGGCTGCTCCCACCGGAGGTGGGTGCTCCACCGGCGGAACGACGGGTGAGGGAGCGCGGCGTCCGGACGGCGCCGGCACTCGGCTCCGCAGATCGGCATCGAGTGGTGGTGATCTTCGTGATCACCTTCTTCGTCTCGCTGTTCTGGGCGGGGTACGAGCAGGGCGGCGGGTTGATGAACCTCTTCACCGACCGGTCGCTGGACCGGCGGCTGCTGGGGCACGAGATCCCGACGACGTGGTTTCAGGCAGTGAATCCAATGTTCATCTTCACGCTCGGGCCGCTCTTTGCCTGGGCGTGGCCGAGGCTGGCGGCCAGCGGACGGGATCTCTTGACGGCGCGAAAGATGGCGCTCGGGATGCTGGCGCTCGGCGTGAGCTTCGGCTTGCTCTTCCTGGCGGCCCGGGAGGCGGAGGCGGTGGGGAGGGCGGCGATGCTCTGGATGATCGCCTCCTACTTCTTCCAGACCCTGGGAGAGCTGGTCATTTCCCCCGTTGGGCTGTCGATGGTGTCCAAGCTCGCGCCCTCGCGCTACGCGTCGGCTCTGATGGGGGTGTGGTTCCTGTCGAATGCGGCGGGGAACAAGCTTGCCGGCAGCATCGGGTCCCTGGCCGAGGGACACGGGGATGCAGCGGTGTTTGGCGGCATCGCCGTCGGATCGGCGGTGGCCGGCTTGATGCTCTTCATGCTTGCGCCCCATCTCCACCGGATGACCCACGGCGCAGAGGACGCCTCGCCCGACCCGTCCTGAGGTGTCCGTCTCAGGGCGTGGACGGTGTCGCGTCGAAGGTGTCTGGCACCTTCGCAGGCCTTCGCAGGCCTTCGCAGGCTCTCGCGGCTCGCGCTGGCCCGGTTCCTGCTCAAGCCGTATGGGCGGGAGGACCCAGATGAGCAGACCGCTTCGGATGCTTGAGGCTTCGGCCCTTTATCTCGTCACCATTCGGTGTCTTCAGGGCCGGCTCTTTCTCCGTCCATCGGGAGAGACCTACGACGTCCTTGGCGGTGTACTCGCTCGCGCCGTCCGCTTTCACGGGGTCGAGTTGTTCGTCTTCAGCTTCGCGTCGAATCACCTGCACCTGATCGTTCGAGCGCCGCAGCGCAACCTGCCCCAGTTCATGCAATACCTCTTGTCCAACATCTCGAAGAAGATTGGTGCGCTCGTAAGGTGGCGAGGGGCCTTCTGGGAACGAAGGTATGCGGCGCAGCCACTGCTCGACGAGGCAGCGCTGCTCGAGAAGGTCCGTTACGTGCTCGCCCACGGGGTCAAGGAGGGGCTCGTTCGCCGGTGCTCAGAGTGGCCAGGGTTGAGCGCCCTTCCGCTGATGCGCGACGGAACCCCGCGGACATTTCGGTGGATGAACTGGACGCGCCGCTGCCGGAGCGCCCCGGCCTCAAGGCGCGGTCCTCGGATCCACGAGCGCTGGGCCGAACCGGAAGAGCTCAAGCTGACGACGCTCCCAATCCGTGGCTTCGACCGACTCAGCGTGGTTCGCCGATTCTTGGACGACTGCGTTCACGCCATCGAGAAACAAGCTCGCCTGACGTATAGGAAGGTCATGGGCGCGCAGGGTGTCTGCGAGCAGGACCCGCAGCGCCGGCCAGCCCGCCCCGAGCGCTCAGCCGCCCCCTGGTGCCACGCGAGCACTCAGCGTCTGAGGGAGGAGTTCATGGAACGTTACCGCTCGTTTGCCTCCGCGTTTCTAGAGGCCTCCGCCGCGTGGCGAGCAGGAGATCTCGACGCACGGTTCCCATTGGCCGCCGTCCGCCCATTTCTTTGGCCTGGCCAGCTTGCATCTGCGAATGCGGCATAGCGCGAGCGCATCTTCGAGGAAGAGCCCTCAGTCTCGGGTGCCCCACGATCGCGAAACCCAGATCGGTACGGCCAAGAACGGGCTGGCGCGACTCCCGAGTCTTGGTCACGGGGAGTCATTTCGCCGGCGCCCGGTCGCGTCACTGCGCGCCGATTGCCTGTGCTGCCGAGGGGGTCGCACGAACGGCTGGGACGCACGCGCGCCGAAGGTGCCCCGCGCAAAGCACCTCAAGTGTCCATCTAAGGCATCTAAGGTGTCTGGCACCTTCGCAGGAGCGCCGGCGGTCCGGTCAGGTACCTGCAACACGGGCGAGCAGGCGAGCGTCGAGCTCCAGGAGCGAGCGGATCACCGCGTGGGCGCGGGAAAAGCGCGCGTCCACCACCGGCCAGCGCTCGGGGACCGCAATGCATCGCATTCCGGCACTCGTCGCAGAGAGAACGCCGTTGACCGAGTCCTCCAGCGCCACACAGCTTCGCGGGTCCACCCCGAGCCGGGCCGCAGTGGTCAGGTAGACACCTGGATGCGGCTTGCCGAACCGCTCACCCTCCGCGGAGACCACCTGCTCGAACGTGGCCCGCAGTCCCACGCGCTCCACCGCCCCCTCGATCAGGGACAGCGGTGAGGACGACGCCAGCGCAACCCGGAGCCCGGCCCGGCGAACCACCGCCAGGCTCTCGTGCACCCCGGGCTTCAGCGGCGCTCGTGCCGCCAGCAGCGCCAGCACCCGCCCGAGAATCCGGCGGACGACCTCCTCGTGCGACACCGTCGTCCAGGGATGGCGCGCAGCCCAGTACGCCACCGCCTCGTCCAGCCTCAGCCCGGTCGTCTCCTGACACCGCTCCGCCGTGAGCGGCACGCCCACCGAGCAGAGCACCTCCGTCTCCGCCTGGACCCAGCAGGGTTCCGAGTCGATGAGCAGACCGTCGAGATCGTAGATCACCGCCCGCAAGGGACCCGGCAGGGCGCGTCCGGTCTCGGGGACCGGCCTCGAGCTCACTGGGCCCCCACCGCCTGCGCCGCCTTCCGGCCGGCCGGCGACGTGCGCCCGCGCTCGAGCGCCTTGCGGAGGTACCGCCCGGTGTGGCTCTCCTCGACCTCCGCCACCTGCTCCGGCGTGCCAGTGGCCAGCACCCGCCCGCCACCGGCGCCTCCCTCGGGCCCAAGGTCGATCACCCAGTCCGCGCTCTTGATGACGTCGAGGTTGTGCTCGATCACCACCACAGTGTTCCCGGCCTCCACCAGCCGCTCCAGCACCCGCAGCAGCTTCCGGATGTCGTCGAAGTGCAGGCCGGTCGTCGGCTCGTCCAGGATGTAGAGCGTCTTCCCCGTCGCCACCCGCGCCAGCTCGCGGCTGAGCTTGATGCGCTGGGCCTCCCCGCCGGAGAGGGTGGGCGAGCTCTGGCCCAACCTCAGATAGCCGAGCCCCACGTCCTCGAGCGTCTGGAGCACCCGGACGATCTCCCGGTGCACGGAGAAGTGCTCCTTCGCCTCGTGGATGCTCATCTCCAGCACCTCGGCGATGTTCTTCCCCTTGTATCGGACCCGCAGAGTGGCCTCGTTGAAACGCTTCCCTCCACAGACCTCGCAGGGCACGTAGACGTCGGCCAGGAAGTGCATCTCCACCAGCTTCACCCCATCGCCCTCGCACGCCTCGCAGCGCCCGCCCTTCACGTTGAAGCTGAAGCGGCCCGCGTCGTAGCCGAAGGCCCGCGCCTCCTGGGTCATCGCGAAGACCTCGCGGATCGAGTCGAAGACCTTGGTGTAGGTGGCCGGGTTGCTGCGAGGGGTCCGGCCGATGGGCTTCTGGTCGATGTCGATCACCTTGTCGAGCTGCTCCACTCCCTTGAGACCCTTGTGTCGTCCCGGCACCACTCGCGCCTCGTGCAGCCGCTGCGACAGGGCGGGATAGAGAATCTCGTTCACCAGGGTGGATTTGCCCGCTCCGCTCACCCCGGTGACCGCGACCAGCACGCCGAGCGGGAACTCGACGGTGACGTTCTGGAGGTTGTTTTCCTTTGCCCCCTCGACCACCAGGCGCCCCTTCCCCGGCCCTCGTCGGTGGCGCGGCACCTCGATCATCTCCCGCCCGCTGAGGTACGCGCCGGTGAGGCTCGCCGGGCTGGCCATGACCTCCGCCGGTGTCCCCTGCGCCACGATGCGCCCGCCCAGCTCTCCGGCCCCGGGGCCGAAGTCGACGACCCAGTCGGCGGCCTGCATGGTCTCCTCGTCGTGCTCGACGACGATCACCGAGTTCCCGAGGTCCCGCAGCCGCTTCAGCGTCGCCAGCAGCTTGCCGTTGTCCCGCTGGTGCAGCCCGATGCTCGGCTCGTCGAGGATGTACACCACCCCCGTGAGCTCGCTCCCCATCTGGGACGCCAGGCGGATCCGCTGACTCTCTCCTCCCGACAGCGTCGCTGCACTGCGGTCCAGCGTCAGGTAGCCCAGACCCACGTCGAGAAGAAACCCCAGCCGGCTCTGGATCTCCTTGAGCAGCTCCCGGGCGACCGGCTCCTCCGCCGCAGTCAGCGGCATGCCGAGCAGGAACTCGCGCGCATCCCAGATGGTGAGGCGCGACAGCTCGACGATGCTCTTCCCGTGCACCTTCACCGCCCGCACCTCGGGCTTCAGCCGCTCGCCGTGACAGGTGGGGCAGGGCTGGGGCGAGAAGAAGCGGGCGTAGTACTTCCGCATCGCCTCGCTCTGAGTCGTCCGGAACGAGCGGAGCAGCTTGTTGACCATTCCCTCCCACTCCATGGTCCACTTTCCGCCCGAGCCCCACTTGACGGTGAACTCCTTGCCCCCCGTCCCGTAGAGCACCACGTCACGCTCGCGCTTGCTCAGCTTCGACCACGGCACGTCGAGGTCGATGTCGAACGCCTTCGCCAGCTGCTCGACGAACTCGGCCGTCCATCCCTCGCCGCGCACCATCCCGCTGCTCCATGGCTCCACCGCCCCCTCGCGGATGGTGCGCGAAGGGTCGGGAACGATGAGATCCGGATCCATCTCCGGCTTCGTCCCCAGCCCGTTGCAGTCGGGGCACATCCCCAGCGGGTTGTTGAAGCTGAAGTGGGCCGGCGTCAGCTCGCCGAAGGACAGGCCACAGTGGTGGCAGGCGTTGAGCTCGCTCATCACCCGCGGGTTCCCGCCCGTCTCGTCCGTGAGCAGGAGCACCCCCTTGCCTTCGCGCAGCGCGGTCTCCACCGAGTCCGTCAGGCGCGACCGCAGCTCGGGCTTCAGGACCAGTCGGTCCACGACGATCTCGATGCTGTGCTTGGCCTTCTTGTCGAGGGTGATGGGCTCCTCGAGCCCGCGCACCCGCCCGTCGATCCGTGCCCGGGCGAAGCCTCGCTTCTGCGCATCGGCCAGCAGATCGCGATGCTCGCCCTTCCGCTCCTGAACCAGGGGAGCGAGCACCATCAGCTTGGTGCCGGTGGGCAGTCGGAGGATCTCGTCGACGATCTGCTGCGCAGACTGCCGGCCCACCCGGCGTCCGCACTTCCAGCAATGCTGCACCCCGATGGAGGCGTACAACACGCGGAGATAGTCGTGGACCTCGGTCACCGTCCCGACCGTGGAGCGCGGGTTGTTGCTCGCCGCCTTCTGCTCGATGGAGATGGTCGGCGAGAGCCCGCGGAGCGTCTCGTACTTCGGCTTCTCCATCTGCCCGAGGAACTGCCGGGCATAGGCCGACAGGCTCTCCACGTACCGGCGCTGCCCCTCGGCGTAGAGGGTATCGAAGGCGAGCGAGCTCTTCCCGCTCCCGCTCACCCCGCTGAAGACCACCAGGGCCTTCTTGGGGATGTCGAGGGAGACGGACTTGAGGTTGTGCTCGGAGGCGCCCCGGATGGAGATGACGTCGGGCTCGGACATGCGCAGCCAACCTTGTTAACACCGGGGCCGAGCCGAGGGCACGGGCCATGAGCGACACCGCTCTCATCGTGGGGGTGGGTGACAT
>DASROG010000447.1:0-11512 GCA_035646995.1 Myxococcaceae bacterium | reverse complement strand
GCCCCCAGCACCCAGGCGCACCCCGCCAGGGCCGCGTGCACGTACCAGGGGTTCTTCTGGACCGGGAAGGAGAAGCCGACCACCACGGTGAGAAGGAGCAGCCCGCCCAGCGCGAGCAGCCGCCGGTCGCCTCGACCGGCTCGCCGCCACCACCCGGGCCACAGCGCCAGCGGAGCCACCAGGAGGACGGGCAGGTACCAGCGGCCGAGCACGCCGAGGAAGTACAGCGGATCGTGCACCGGCCGCCCCCGGCCGTGGAGCGCGGAGGGAAGGAGCTGATCTCGCACGTAGGCCGGTAGGAACGCAGGCTCTCCGAGGCCCGCTCGCCACGCCTCCAGCGCGCCGAATCCCGCGCCCACCACGGCCAGCGCCGAGGCCGCCGCCCCCAGCGTCCACGCCGGCGACGGGCGGTACCGCCAGGCCACCCAGCCGAGCACGGCGAAGCTCGCCAGCGCCGGGGGGCCCTTCACCCAGGCGGCGAAGGCGGTGCCGGCGACGAAGAGCGCCGCCCCGATCCGGGGCGTCTCGCGGAGGAGCCCGGCCCCGACCGCCGCGATGGCGAGACCGAGGGCCAGCGGCATCTCCAGCATCGGGTTCTGTGACTCGGAGAGGAAGCCGGGGAGGCTGCAGAGCCCGACCAGCGCGAGCCCTCCGGTCATCGGGCCGCCGATGCGACAGGCCCCGAGCCCCACCACCGCGACCAGGAGCGTGGCCAGCAGCTGCGCCCACCGCCAGGCGGCCGCCGGTCCGGGCCCCACTGCGCGCATCCAGGCCGCCTCCAGCCAGAAGCCCAGCGGTGGGTGCTCGTCGAAGCGGACCCCGTCGATGCGCGGGCTCGCCCACTCGGCGGCGGGGAGGGCGGCGAGGCTCTCCGACAGCCGCGCGTAGAAGGCCGCGTCGGTCCCCCGCAGGATGGCCGGACCGGGGCGCACCCAGACCGTCGCCAGCGCGAGCAGCATCGCTGCAGCGAGGAACGCCCAGGACCGGCCGGGATGGGCGGGCCGGCCAGGAGCGCGGGGGCGCACCACTGCCCCCACCGGGGTCGGCGGCCAGAGCCCCGTTCGCCGGGCGGTCACCACCACGGCACAGGCGGAGAGGAGGAGCCCCAGGAGCGCGTGGTAGCGCGTCCGGAGGAGCACGTGGAACCCCGCGCCTCCCAGGACGTCCCAGTTCAGCGCGACGGCGGTGAAGGCCAGCGCCCACCCACAGAGCCGCCGTGCGCGAGCCCGCACCGGGTCGCTCGCGGTGTCGAGGGAGAAGACCAGCGTCAGCGAGGGGATGAGCGCGAGGAGGTTGGTGCGCCAGCCCAGAGGGGAGAGCAGGGCGGTTCCGTGGACGACGAGGGCCAGGGCCAGCGCATCCGCCGCGGGCTGGCTCCGGCTCGCCACCGCCCGGACGCACGCCACGCCGGCACCGACGAGCGTCGTCACCAACAGGGCCGTGGCGGCCGCGAACGGGGGAGAGCCGGGGGTCAAACCGCCGTAGGTGCACACCAGCGCGGCGACGCTCTGGTTCTGGGCATCGCACAGACCGGCCGGCGTGGTCGCCCCCAGCAGCTCCACCCAGGCCTCGACCTGGAGGAAGACCTGCACCGGGCCCATCACCACCGCGAGCAGCGCGAAGGCGCCGGCGATGCCCAGGAGGAACCCGTCCGCCCGTCGCGCCTCCCCCCGCCACACCACGAGCAGCCCGAGGACGAGGAAGGGCGGCTTCACCAGGCAGGCCAGCGCCCAGAGCATCCCCGAGCGGAGCGGCGTCGTCTTCCGTCGCGCCTCGCTCTCCGCCAGGAGCCAGAGGAGCAGCCCGTCGCACTGCCCGAGCGCGAAGAGGTGGGCCACGAGGGGGAAGAGCGCGAGCAGGAGCAGCGCCTCTCGCCGC
This sequence comes from Myxococcaceae bacterium, assembly GCA_035646995.1. Taxonomy (GTDB): domain Bacteria; phylum Myxococcota; class Myxococcia; order Myxococcales; family Myxococcaceae; genus RPRB01. The sequence continues at coordinate 9,634 of DASROG010000447.1, read as the reverse complement.
GAGTCCGGCCCCGTTCCCAGGGTCCGCTGGCTCCAGCGGACGACCCGGAGCAGGGCCAGCGCCGACAGTGCCAGCCACACCAGGTAGCCGATGCGCCCGGGCATCCAGGCCAGCGGGACCAGGAGCAGCGCCACCGGTGGCGCGTACTTGAAGGGCATCAGCCCGTCGGTGTGCTGGTACGGCAGGATCCCGTGCCAGGTGCGCCAGGCCGCGAGCCGGAAGACCTCGAAGTCGCTCCCGGCCTTGAGAACCCAGGCGTGGGCGACGAGCCCGAGGAGGAGGACGACGGCGCCCACCTCCCACCAGCCCGCAGAGGGTGAGACCCCGCCTGGAGGAGGAACGCTCGGCCCGGCGTGCCGTGGTGCGTTTCCCTCTTGCCTCGCCCCGGTTTCTGCGTGAGACATGCGCGCCCCCCCGCGGGCGACATCCCATGAAGATCCACGAGTATCAGGGCAAGGAGCTGTTCCGGAAGTACGGGGTGCCCACCCCACGCGGAATATTGGCCACCACGCCCGAGGAGGCCGAGATGGCCGCGACCTCCCTGGGTACCCCGGTGGTGGTGGTGAAGGCGCAGATCCACGCCGGCGGACGGGGCAAGGGCGGCGGGGTGAAGCTCGCCAAGAGCCCCGCAGAGGCCAGGGCGCTCGCCTCCCAGATGCTGGGAATGATGCTCAAGACCCACCAGACCGGGCCCGAGGGCCAGAAGGTCAGCAAGGTGTACGTGGAGGAGGGGCTTCCCATCGAGCGGGAGTTCTACCTGGGCATGACGCTCGACCGGGCCACCTCGCGGCTGTCGATCATGGCCTCGAGCGAGGGCGGAGTGGAGATCGAGGAGGTGGCGGCAAGAAGGCCGGAAGCGATCCTCGTCGAGTCGATCGACCCGGTGGTGGGGCTCGCGGACTACCAGTCCCGGAAGCTGGCCTTCGGCCTGGGGCTGAGCGGAGACAGCATCGGGAAGTTCGTCGCCTTCGCCCGCGCGCTCCACCGCTGCTACGTCGAGACCGACGCCTCGCTGGCCGAGGTGAACCCGCTGGTCCTGCTCAAGGACGGCTCGGTGATGGCGCTCGACGCCAAGCTCAACTTCGACGACAACGCCCTCTACCGGCACAAGGACCTGGTGGCCTACCGGGACATCGCCGAGGAGGACCCGATCGAGGCGCGGGCCAAGGAGCACGACCTCGCCTACATCTCGCTCGACGGAAACATCGGCTGCATGGTGAACGGTGCCGGCCTGGCGATGGCGACGATGGACACCATCAAGCTGGTGGGCGGACAGCCGGCGAACTTCCTCGACGTGGGCGGCGGGGCCAGCCGGGAGAAGGTGACCGAGGCCTTCAAGCTCATCCTCAGCAGCAAGGGGGTGAAGGCCGTCCTGATCAACATCTTCGGCGGGATCATGAAGTGCGACGTCATCGCCGAGGGGGTGGTGGCCGCCGCCCGCGAGGTGAAGCTCTCCGTTCCGCTGGTCGTCCGGCTGGAGGGCACCAACGTGGAGCTGGGTAAGGAGATCCTCCGCAAGTCGGGCCTGCCCATCATCCCCGCGGACAACCTGCGGCAGGCAGCGGAGAAGGCCGTCGCCGCGGCCCGGGGCGAGAAGGTGTCATGAGCATCCTCATCGACCAGAACACCCGGGTGCTGATGCAGGGCATCACCGGCTCTGCGGGCTCGTTCCACGCCGGCCAGATGCTCGACTACGGGACGAAGCTCATCGCCGGGGTCACGCCGGGGAAGGGCGGCACCGAGTTCCAGGACCGGGTCCCGATCTTCAACACCGTGGCGGACGCGGTGAAGCAGACCGGGGCCAACGCCAGCGTCATCTTCGTGCCCCCGCCGTTCGCCGGGGACGCCATCCTCGAGGCGGCCGATGCCGGGGTACCGCTGATCATCGTCATCACCGAGGGTATCCCGGTGATGGACATGGTGAAGGTGAAGCGGGCGTTGCAGGGCCGGCCGGTGCGGCTGGTAGGCCCGAACTGCCCCGGGGTCATCACCCCCGGCGCGAAGTGCAAGATCGGCATCATGCCGGGGCACATCCACAAGCCCGGGCGGATCGGCGTCGTCTCGCGCTCCGGGACGCTGACCTACGAGGCGGTGTTCCAGCTCACCCAGCTCGGGCTGGGCCAGTCGACCGCGGTGGGCATCGGCGGTGACCCGGTGAACGGTACCGACTTCGTCGACTGCCTGAAGCTGTTCAACGCCGACCCCGAGACCGACGCGGTGATCATGATCGGCGAGATCGGCGGCAGCGCCGAGGAGACCGCCGCGCAGTACATCGCCCGCGAGTTCAAGAAGCCGATCGCCGGGTTCATCGCCGGGGTCTCGGCACCCCCCGGCAAGCGGATGGGACACGCCGGCGCGATCATCGCCGGCGGCAAGGGCACCGCGACGGAGAAGATCCGGGCGATGGAGGCGGCCGGAGTGCTGATGGCCCCGTCGCCGGCCGAGCTCGGCACCACCCTGCAGACCGCGCAGCAGCGCGGTCGTCGCTAGACACGAAGGAACGGAACGGACATGGCCACTGAGCGCACCCTCTCCATCATCAAGCCGGACGGACTGGAGAAGGGCATCATCGGGATGATCATCACTCGGTTCGAGGAGAAGGGCCTGAAGCCGGTGGCGATGCGGATGCAGCACCTGTCGCAGCGAGAGGCCGAGGGCTTCTACGCCGTCCACAAGGCGCGGCCCTTCTTCAAGGACCTGGTGACCTTCATGACCTCGGGGCCGGTGGTGCTGATGGTGCTCGAGGGCGAAGACGCCATCGCGAGGAACCGGGAGGTCATGGGAGCCACCAACCCGGCCAACGCCGCGCCGGGGACCATCCGCAAGGACTTCGCCACCGACGTGGAGAAGAACACCGTCCACGGGTCGGACAGCCCGGAGAACGCGAAGGTCGAGATCGGGTACTTCTTCCGGGACACGGAGATCACCCCGTACGCCTCGAAGCGATAGCCGGTCACCGTCGGCGTCGGTTCGGGTCCGTGCGGCCTCAGCCTGCCTCGATGGCCAGGCCGAACGCGTCGCGGAATGCGCGGGCGCCCTCGACCGTGACCCGGAGCGCGCGGGTCCCGGGCTTCCGCCGGACCCAGCCGAGCTCCATCAGCCCCTCGGTGAGCCCGACGCCGAGCGGTCCGGCCAGATGGTCGCGGCGCTCGGTCCAGTCCAGGCAGGCGCGACCCTCGAGCAGTCCGTCGGTCGGCTCCAGGATTCCGAGCGCCGCTCCGGTGCGCTGCCCGCCGGGGGTGAGGGTGTACCGGGTCCCCTCGCGTCGGACCAGACGACGCTCCAGCAGTGCATCGACCAGGCCGACCCCGAGCTCGCCCGCGAGGTGCCGGTAACAGGTCCGTGCCCGGCGGAAGGATGCGTCACCGGGGTCGATGCTCGCGCTCCGGACGGGCCTGGTGGTGAGCAGGGACAGGCTCTCGAAGGCCCTGGCCACCGCGTCGCTCGCCAGCCGGTGGTACCGGTGCCGTCCGTGCTGCTCGACCCGGAGGAGCCCGCCGCGGGTCAGGAGCGCCAGGTGCTCGCTCCCGGTCGAGGGGGAGACGCCGGCGATGCGGGCCAGCTCGGTGGCGGGCCGCGCCTGACCGTCCATCAGCGCGGAGACGATCGAGACCCGCGCCGGCTCGGAGAGCAGAGCCGCCGCGGCGGCGATGTCCAGGCGGCTCGCGGGTCGGAGATCGTCCATCGGCCCGGAAGGCTACTCCCGGAGCCTTGAGGATGCTTCGGCGACAGCCGAAACGTCCAGCGAGCGTCGCGAGGTGCCCTGCCGGGACTCGTCCCCCGGGCGTCACACCCCGGGCGGACGAGGCGGCGCTGCGAGCCTCCCGGTTAGCTCTTGCGGAAGTCGACCAGCCGGCCGCGCTCGCCGATCCACCGCTTGCGGTCGAACGACGACTTGTTCTTGTTGCAGACCAGCTGGAAGGCGGTGGACCCACCGCGCTCGGAGACCACCACCGACCAGGCGAGGAAGATCTCCCAAAGGCGGAACCAGCGCTCGCCGTAGCTCTGGACCACCGCGTCCCTGTTCTTCAGCCAGTTGCGGTACCAACGTTCGAGGGTGAGCGAGTAGTGGATGCCGATGTTCTCCACGCTGTGGATCTCGAAGCCCGCGCGCTCGAGGTTGTTGCAGACGAAGCTGAGCGGCATCGAGGCGTCCGCGCCGGGGAACACGTACTTGGACATGAACATGCCCCAGGTGAAGTCCTCCGCAGTCCAGTTTCGGCGGAGGCCGGCGATCTGGAGGAAGAGGATGCCGTCCTCCTCGAGCATGCTGTTCAGCTGCCGCATGAAGGTCTGGAACTTCCGGATGCCGACGTGCTCAGCCATCTCCAGCACCGTGATCTTGTTCCACCTCTCGCGGGGGATGTCCCGGTAATCCATGGTGAGGATCCGGGCCCTGTCCTGGAGCCCCTTGCTGGTGATCCGCTCCGTCCCGAGCTCAGCCTGACGCGCGGCGAGGGTGACGCCGGTGGCATCGGCCCCGTGCTTCTCGGCCATGTGCGCGACCAGGGTGCCCCAACCGCAGCCGATGTCGAGCAACCGCTCGCCGGGCTTGAGCTGGATCTTCTGCGCCACCACCTCGAGCTTCCGGCGCTGCGCATCCTCCAAGGTGTCCGTCGGACTCTCGAAGAAGGCCGAGGTGTAGATCATGATGTCGCCCAGGAACGCGTTGAAGAAGTCGTTCCCGCGATCGTAGTGACCGGTGACCGTCTTCCGGTCCGCCGCCTGGGTGTGGATCAGCACCGAGGGGATGAACCCGCCGACCAGGAACTTCATCTGCTCCCAGGTCAGCCGATAGCTGAGGACGTCCTCCTTGCGCCGGACGAAGGCCTGCAGATCCCCGCTGACCTGGATCTCGCCACTGACGTACTTCTCGACGAAGGTGGCCATCGGGAGCTTCTTCCCGTTGGGACTGGCGAGGTCGATGGGCGCGGCCGCGGAGGGCTGCAGGGCTGTCGTCATGCGCGGAGACTCCTGGAGAAAATGGATTTCGGGTAAACCGGGCCGCACCCGGAGAGGGCGGCACCAGAAAGGACGCAGACTATCAGCGTTGTTGCGCAAACGTGTCGAAAGTTTGGTCGGAACATTCGACCGCCGGACTAGAACGCAAGGAGGAGGAGCGGGGCGATGACCCAGGTCTTGTACGGCGTGTCGAGGATGGTGTCGTAAGCCACGCTCACCCCGAGCGCGAAGGACTGGCTGAAGAACATCAGGAAGCCGGCACCGGCCCGGAGGGCCAGCCCGCCGGCGGAATACCCGAGCGGGCCCCCCACGTGCCCGTACCCGATGCCACCCTCGATGAAGGGCCCGAAGTTTCCGAGGGGCAGCGTGACCCGCAGCGCGCCGAGCCCGCTGTAGACGCTCCAGTCGGAGCTCCAGCTGCCCTGGGCGATGACGCCCGGGGTCAGAATCACCGGACCGAGGTCGAATCCGTATCCCCCGGCCACCCCGAGCGTGAACCCTGCGCTGCCGGTCGAGGGGATGAAGACGCCCGGAGCGATGACGAGCCGGGGGCCGACGGCGTAGCGCCGCACGAGGCTCGGCTCCGGCGCGGGCTCGGGCGCGGCCTGGGGATACCGGCCGTCGTCCTGGGCCAGGGCGACTGGGGACAGGAGCAGGAGGCATGCCGCGAGGGCCGTCCGGACGTGGATTCCCATTTGGGCAGCCTGCCCCCCCCCGCCATCGACCGGCAATCGGACGTTGTGCCAACACCCGGGCGGCGCGAGAGTCCGGCCCCCATGGAGCCGGTCGGCCTGTTCATCCCCTGTTATGTGGATCAGCTCTATCCCGAGGTGGGGCACGCGACCGCGCGTGTGCTCGAGCGGCTGGGGGTGCCGGTCGAGTTCCCCGAGGATCAGACCTGCTGCGGTCAGCCGATGGCCAACGCCGGAGCCACGGCGGCGGCGGCGCCGGTGGCCCGTCACTACCTCGACGTCTTCGAACGTTACGCGCAGGTGGTCTGCCCCTCGGGCAGCTGCACCGCCATGGTGCGGCACCACTATGCCGACGTTCTTCCGGAGGACCCGCGGGTGGCGACGGTGGGCGGGCGGACCTACGAGCTGTGCGAGTTCATCACCGACGTGCTCGGGGTGCGCCGCATCCCGGGGAGCTTCCGGAGGCGGGTGGGCCTCCACCAGAGCTGCCACGGGCTCCGGGAGCTTCGCCTCGGGAGCGGGAGCGAGCGGATGATCGAGCCCTGGAACAAGGTCCGCTCCCTGCTCGCGACGCTGGAGGGCATCGAGCTGGTGGAGCTGACCCGGCCCGACGAGTGCTGCGGTTTCGGCGGCATCTTCTCGGTCGACGAGTCGGCCGTCTCCGGGGCGATGGGCCGGGACCGGGTGGCGGACCATGCGAAGGCCGGCGCCGAGGTGGTGACCGCGGTGGACATGTCCTGCCTCATGCACCTGGAAGGGATCGCCCGCCGGGGCCGCTCCCCGCTGCAGTTCTTGCACGTGGCGCAGGTGTTCGACACCGCGATGTCCGCCAGCCAGCCCCGGAGCGGCTCCGCAGCCTGACCAGGGGTTCAGCGGCTGCGAACCCGGTGCGGCCAGGGCAGGGGCTTCGGGCAGTCGCAGTGCGCGACCCGTGCGCATCGCCAGGGGAGCTCACCGAGCGTCTGCTCGGCGCAGATCCGCCCGCACTGCTCGATGGCCGTGGGGCAGGGGTGCACCAGCGGCTCGGCCATCAGCGTCGCCGCCACGAGCACTGCGACGACGAGGAGGGTGGCGACCACGGCGATGCGGGCGTTCCGGCTCACGGAGAGTCCACGAGAATAGTCACCCCTGTCGGTCCCCGCGCTCGGTTCATCGTTGCACCCGCGGCCGGGTGGGGTGAAAGTCCGGCGGCCGCCATGAACGCTCACGCTCGAGCTGCAGAGCAGCTGGTCCGGGACGACGCCCGCCTCCACTGGCACGACGCCGCGGTGTGGAACGTGCGGAGCAAGCGCGACCGTGCCGCCCGCGCCGTGCCCGACTGGGAGGCCCTCCGCGACGCCGCCTCGCGCATCAAGCTCCACACCCTCTCCCGCCTCGCGGAGTACCTGGAGGAGTTCGAGCGCAAGGCGCTGGCGCTCGGCGCGAAGGTCCACTGGGCAGCGGACGGCGCGGAGCACAACGCCATCGTCCTCGGGCTCCTCCGGGAGCGAGGGGTGACGCGCCTGGTGAAGAGCAAGTCGATGCTCACCGAGGAGTGCCACCTCAACCCGGAGCTGGAGCGCGCCGGCATCGAGGTCATCGACACCGACCTCGGCGAGCGCATCGTCCAGCTCGCCCACCAGCCCCCGAGCCACATCGTCCTGCCCGCCGTGCACATGAAGCGCGAGGAGATCGGAGAGCTGTTCCACCGGACCATCGGGACCCCCGGCGGCCTGTCCGACCCCAAGCAGCTCACCGAGGCCGCGCGCCAGCACCTGCGCGAGAAGTTCATGGCCAGCCAGGCGGGGCTCACCGGGGTGAACTTCGCGGTCGCCGAGACCGGCGGCTTCGTGGTCTGCACCAACGAGGGAAACGCCGACCTCGGCGTCTCGCTCCCGCCGATCCACATCGCCTGCATGGGGCTGGAGAAGCTGATTCCCAGGGCCGCCGACCTTCCGGTGTTCCTCCGCCTGCTCGCGCGGAGCGGCACGGGCCAGCCGATCACCACCTACACCTCGCACTTCCACGGTCCCCGGCCCGGGGGCGAGCTGCACATCGTCCTGGTGGACAACGGCCGGAGCGCGCTCCTGGCCAGCGAGACCCACCGGCGGGCGCTGTGCTGCATCCGCTGCGGGGCCTGCATGAACACCTGCCCGGTCTACCGGCGGAGCGGTGGCCACAGCTACGGCACGACGGTGCCCGGGCCCATCGGCTCGGTTCTCTCCCCCGCGGCCGATGCAGCGCGCAACGCGGCGCTGCCGTTCGCCTCCAGCCTCTGCGGCTCGTGCAGCGACGTCTGCCCGGTGCGGATCGACCTCCACAGCCAGCTCCTCGCCTGGCGCCGGGAGCTCGACGTCCGCGGCCTCACCCCGGCGGCGAAGCGGCGTGGCGCGGCAGTGGCCAGCTTCGTGCTGCGCCGGCCGTGGATGTACCGGCTCGCGGGAAAGATGGTCCGGTTCTTCGGCCGGTTGCTTCCGGCGGGACTCCTCCGGACGCTCTCGGGCGGGTGGGGGCGCGAGCGCGAGGTCCCCACGCTGCCCGCCCGGAGCTTCCGCGAGGAGTGGAGGGGACGCCGTGCGCTCTAGCCGCGAGACGGTGCTCGAGCGCCTGCGGGAGGCGCGCCCTCCGGCGGTGGCGCTCCCGGACGTGGCCACCTCCCCGGTCCGCTTCGAGGACCTGCCTGCGCGATTCGCCCAGAGCGTGAAGGACGTGGCCGGGTCGTGCGTCCGGGTCGCGAGCCTGGCCGAGGCCGCGGCGGCGGTCCGCGGGCTTCCCGCCGCAGCTTCGGCCCGGCAGATCGTCTCCCTGGTTCCGGAGGTTCTTCCGGGCACGGTGACCCTCGATTCGGTGGACGATCCGCACGCGCTCGAGGGAGTGGACCTGGCGGTGGTCCCGGGCGAGTTCGGGGTGGCGGAGAACGGCGCGGTGTGGCTGACCGACGCGGTCCTGAAGCAGCGGCGGGCGGTGCTCTTCGTCACCCAGCACCTGGTGCTGGTGGTCCCCGGGCGGGAGCTGGTGCACACCCTCCACGACGCCTATGCGCGCCTCCGCCTCGGAGCCCCGGGCTTCGGGCTCTTCATCGCCGGGCCGTCGAAGACCGCGGACATCGAGCAGGCGCTGGTCATCGGGGCGCACGGAGCGCGCTCGGCGACCATCGTCCTCGTCGGCTGAGCATCGCGAATGAAGGCGTCACGGCTCGAGGCCTTCAGCGATGGAGTGCTGGCCATCGTCATCACCATCATGGTGCTGGAGCTGAAGGTGCCGCACGGCAGCGACCTCCACGCGCTCGGGCCGGTGGTGCCGGTCTTCCTCAGCTACGCCCTGAGCTTCGTGTACGTCGGCATCTACTGGAACAACCACCACCATCTCTTCCACGCCACTCGGGAGATCGGCGGCGGGGTCATGTGGGCCAACCTTGCGCTCCTCTTCTGTCTCTCCCTCATTCCGGTGACGACGGCCTGGGTGGGCGATCACCCGCATGCGCCCTGGCCGGCCGCGGTCTACGGGATGGTGCTGCTCCTCTGCGGCATGGCGTGGTGGCTGCTCGAGCGCACGATCATCGCCCACGAGGGTCCTCGGTCCGATCTCGCCCGGGCCGTGGGGCGCCGGCTCAAGGAGAACCTCTCGCCAGTGGGGTACGGGTTGGGCATCGCGCTGGCGTTCATCCGTCCCTGGCTTGCCCAGCTGGTCTACGCCGGCGTGGCCCTGGCGTGGATCGTGCCCGACCGGCGCATCGAGGCGGTGCTCCGCGGACGCTGAGGCGCTGGCCCGGCGGCTGCAGTTCACCCCCGCCGGGGTGCGCGCGCCAACTTCGTCGACGCCGGTCCGCTCGCCCGAGAGCAGAATAGGCCCGGGGCACGCACCGCGGAGCTCCGGGGGAGGACGCCACAGGTGAGGGCTGCATCGACCCGTCTCGTCTGCGCCGCCGCGCTCGCCGCCACGGCGCTCGTCGCCTGCAAGGACAAGCCATCCGGCCCGGCGCAGGCCCCGCTCCAGCCGCT
>DASROG010000446.1:0-16214 GCA_035646995.1 Myxococcaceae bacterium | reverse complement strand
GACTTGGTGACCGCGCTGATCGCGCCGCCGGTGGTCCGTCCGTACTCCGGCATGTAGCCGCCGGTGGTGACGTTGACCTCGTCCACGAACTCGCTGGTGAGCGTCGTGCCCAGGGTGCCGTACGCGGGGCTACCCACCGACAGGCCGTCGATCAGGTATGTGTTCTCGGGGGACGTGGTGCCGTTGATGCCGACGCCGTAGATGTCGGCGGCAGCCTGCGGAGCCACCGTGGCCAGCGAGTCGAAGGACCGGTTCGCGCCGCCGAGACCACCGGGGCGGGACACGGCGAGGTTCTTGACGAACTCCTGGTTGATGGTGGTGCCCGTCGCCGAGGAGCCGACATCGACCACGGGGGGAGATCCAACGACCGAGATCTCGGTGACGCCCGCAGTCTCCGGGAGCAGCTCCACGTTCAGACGGAGAGTTCGGTCAGCAGCCACGTCGATGTTCGTGCGGCTGAAAGGACGATAGGTCTCCTTCTCGAAGCGCAGGGTGTAAGTTCCCGGGGGCAGCTGCGGCACGCGGTAGAGACCTGTCGCGTCGGTCACGACCACTTGCTCGCCCTGCAGGCCGGGAGACGTTGCCGTCACCACGACGTCGGCGACGGGAGCTTTGGTTGCGGCGTCGACGACGTTGCCCGTCAGCACCGACGTGGCGCCTTGGGCAAGCGCTGCTGATCCGCAGAACAAGCCGAGGCCGAGCAGCGCCGCGCGGGCATTCCTCCAGACGACTTTCTGTCTATGACTCAAGGAGACCCCTCCAATGTGGCCGGAAAGCGGGAAAGCAATCGCGATGCTGATAGCGCCTACTCCGACCTGTCAATAGAAGTTTGCATCATCTCGGTAGACACGACGCTGGGGGGCAGACCCCCGCTTAGGCCCCCGCGTCATGCCCGGCTGTGGGAATTCCGTCCGGGTTCGGCTTGTACAACTGCCCCGTTTTGATGTAGGCGCGCCCATTCCGGCTTCAGGGGAAACCTCAGGTCCGTGCCGCACCCGCTGACGTTCAAAGGGCGGCTACAGGAGACAACAGACGTATGTTCGATTCAGTGCTGGGCAAGGGTGTCACGCCCAAGTCCCGCTTCGGATCAGGTGCGGTGGTTTCGGTCCTGCTCCACGTGGGGCTGCTGGGCTTCGCCCTGTGGTTCTCGACCCGGCCTCCCCCCAAGGAGGACAAGGACGTCGCGGTGGTGCTGAAGGTGGCGCCGCCGCCTCCCCCGCCTCCGCCGCCTCCGGCCTCGACGACAAAGACGAAGGTCGAGAAGAAGGTCCGCCCGAAGGACAAGATCGTCCAGCCCAAGGAAGTGCCGCAGGACAAGCCCAAGGAGGCTGATCCCAACGACCAGCCCGAGGGCGTCGAGGGCGGCGTCCAGGGCGGCGTCGTCGGCGGGGTCGTGGGCGGCGTGGTGGGCGGCGTCGTTGGCGGTCAGCTCGGGAGCACCACCCTCTCCTTCGGCGAGGGCATGACCCGGCCGGTGCTCCAGTCGAGCCCCAACAACAAGCCCCATCCGGACTACACCCAGGAGGCGCGCATCGCCCGGGTGAGCGGCCTGATGATCGTGAAGTGCGTGATCACCACCGAGGGCCGGGTCCAGAACTGCCAGATCATCAAGCCCGTCCCCCACATGGAGCAGGCAGTGCTCGCCTGGCTGCAGAACTCGAAGTACTCCCCCGTCTCCTTCCAGGGGAAGCCGCAGCAGGTCAGCTACGTCTTCAACTTCAAGCTGAGCATGGCTGAGTAGCGGTTCTCGGCCCGAACACCCTCAACGTTTCACCGGCGCATCACGGAGGCGCAGTCCAACAACCATGCAATTCACTCTCACTGACCTTTGGCATCACATGGGCCTGTTCGCGCGACTCATCGTCGCGGTGCTGGGCGTCATGTCCGTCGCATCGCTCGTGGTGATGGCCGAGCGGCTCATCGTCTTCAACAAGTCGCGCAGCGAATCGCGCAACTTCGCCGAGAAGATGGCCAACACCCTCGCCAAGAACGACCTCATGACCGTCGCCGGCAGCAAGATCGGGGACAAGGTCGGCCACCTGGGCCGGGTGATCGGCGCGGGTCTGAACGCCCTCCGCCTCTCCACCGACAAGGACAAGGACCTCCAGGTCGAATCGGTGGCCCGGGCGCTCGAGCGGCAGGCGCAGCGGGAGGTGCAGAGCCTCAAGCGCGGCCTGGGGCTGCTGGCCACCGTGGGCTCCACCGCCCCGTTCGTGGGTCTCCTCGGAACGGTGATGGGTATCGTGAACGCCTTCCAGTCGATGGCGCTCACCGGCTCGGGCGGTCTGGGCACCGTGTCCGCCGGTATCGCCGAGGCGCTCATCACCACCGCCTTCGGCCTCCTCGTCGCGATCCCCGCGGTGATGGCATACAACTACCTGCAGGGCTGGGTGGACGCGCGCGCGGTGGACATCAGCGAGTCGTCCAACGAGTTCCTCGATCTGGTCGCCAAGTCGGCCGCCGGTCCGGGCTAATCGTCACGCGCGCTGACGGAGGATTCACGTCATGGCGATGGCGACAGGTGGCAAGCGCGGGGTAATGGCGGACATCAACGTCACGCCTCTGGTCGACGTGGTGCTGGTGCTGCTCATCATCTTCATGGTGGTGACGCCCATGCTCCAGCGCGGGAAGGACGTGAAGCTCCCCATCGCGACGAAGCAGAAGGACCAGGCCGAGGCACCGGACCCGGTGATCGTCTCCATCACGCCCGACAAGCGGATCTGGCTGGAGAAGGATCCGGTGAGCGACGACCAGCTGAAGCAGGCGCTCGCCGGCAAGATTGCTGCCGAGCCCTGGAAGCCGATCCTGGTCAAGGGCGATCAGTCCCTGACTTTTGGCGACGTGCGCCGTGTCCTCAAGGATGCTCAGGACGCCAAGGCCAAGTCGGTGAAGCTCGGCGTGGAGGAGAAGTAGATGAGCCTCGGTGCGAAATACCACCTCCACAAGAAGCGGCGGTACGCGATCAGCGAGGGGCGACCGAACTCGGACATCAACGTCACCCCTCTGGTGGACGTGGTGCTGGTGCTGCTCATCATCTTCATGGTGGTGACGCCTCTGCTGGAGAAGGACATCCAGGTCCGCGTCCCGGACGACACCGAGCAGGAGACCGAGCCCATCGACCTGCAGGACCAGCTGGTGGTCACCATCGACGAGACCGGCCAGATCAAGCTGAACAGCGAGCCGCTCGGTGACGACGACTACAAGACCCGCATCAAGCGCGCCCTGGCGGCCAAGTCGTACGAGGAGAAGCTGGTGTTCTTCATCCCCGACGACAAGGCGCCGTATCCGCGAGTGGTCCAGACGCTCGACTGGACCCGCGCCGCCGGGGCCTTCATCCTCGGCGTGGTGACCGAGCCCGTGGCGGGCGTCTTGCCCGGTGGTGCACCGGCGCCGGGAACCGAGCCTGCCGCGCCTGCCGCTCCGGGCGCTCCGACGCCTCCGGCGGGTCCCACCGGAGGCAGCAGGTAAGGACGCTGAGCCGCGTGACGTGACGAGGCCGGCCCCGGGCATTCCCCGGGCCGGCCTCTCGATTGTGCGGGGCAGGAGGCCGCTGGTGGCGACCCGGCCGGCTCGACCCGTTCCGGCGGAGGAAGCGCCCCGAGAGGACGGCGGCGGACCGAGGATGGACGGGGGAGAGAACCGCGTTCCATCCGGTGAACACAAGCCCGCTTGAGACGCGTCTTGGAACGCTCGAGCTCGAGGGAGACCGTCGCCCTGGGAGTCGCGTTCCATTCAGTTTCGGGAAACACTCTTGCCCGCTCTTCCCGCCGACCCGACACTCCCGAGCTCCGGACGGACGGTCTCGCCAGCACGACGGTCCCCCACCCTCCAGGCCCGGCGCGTCCCGGCATCGTGCTTGCTGTGACGCTCCCCGACCAGAAGGAGGCGGATGAGCAAGCTGGCCCGGGCGCGATCGGGCGCGCTGATCGGCGTCGACGCGGTGGTGGTGGAGGTCGAGGTCGACATGTCGATCGGCCTTCCGTACTTCAACGTGGTTGGCCTGCCCGAGGGCGCGGTCAAGGAGAGCAAGGTCCGGGTCATCTCCGCGTTGCGGAACGCCGGCTACGAGCTGCCCCAGAAGCGCATCACCGTGAACCTCGCGCCGGCCGACATCCGCAAGGAGGGCGCCGCGTTCGAGCTCGCCATCGCGCTGGCAGCCCTCGAAGCGGGAGGCGTTCTGAAGCCGAACGCGCTCGGGCCATGGGTCATGGGCGGCGAGCTCTCACTCGATGGAGTGGTGAAGCCCATCCGCGGCGTCCTTCCCCTGGCCATCGCCGCCCGTGACCATGGCTTCGAGGGCGTGCTCGTCCCCGCAGGCAATGCCGCCGAGGCAGCACTGGTGGACCGGATCCGCGTCTACCCCGTCAGCAACCTCGTCCAGGCCGTGGACCACGTGACCGGTGATGCTCCCATCTCCCCCTATCAGCGCGACCTCGCTCGCGAGGAGCGCCCGCCGATCGAGCTGGACATGTCCGAGGTTCGGGGACAGGCCGAGATCAAGGCTGCGCTCGAGCTGGCGGCGGCCGGCGGGCACAACGCGCTCCTCTGTGGGCCTCCAGGGAGCGGCAAGACCATGCTTGCGCGCCGCCTCCCGGGACTGCTCCCCCTCATGTCCTTCGATGAGGCGCTCGAGGTGACGAAGATCTATTCCGTGAGCGGGCTCCTCGCCGGACCGCGCCCGCTGCTCACCGAACGGCCCTTCCGGGCGCCCCACCACACGGTCTCGGACGCGGGCCTCGTCGGGGGTGGCCCGCTGGGCCGCCCCGGAGAGCTCTCCCTCGCCCACCGCGGCGTGCTCTTCCTCGACGAGTTTCCGGAGTTCCGGCGGAACGTGCTCGAGGTGCTCCGGCAGCCGCTCGAGGAGGGCGTGGTCCACATCGCACGGGCGAATCACCACCTGAGCTACCCTTCGCAGGTCATGCTGGTCGCCGCGATGAATGCCTGCCCCTGCGGCCGGCTCGGCGTACCGGACGCGCACTGCCTCTGCCTCCGCCACCGGGTGCTCGAGTACCACTCCCGGGTGAGCGGACCGCTCCTCGATCGCATCGACATCACCGTCCTCACCCGGCGCGTCGAGGGTTACCGGCTTGCCGCCTCGGCGAGGCCGGAGACCCCCAGCGCCCATTACCGAGCGCGGGTGGAGGCCGCCCGGGACCGGCAGCGAGAGCGGTTCCAGGACCAGCCCGGGGTCCGCTGCAACGCCCAGATGTCGCCGCGGCTGGTCCGTCAATACTGCCGGACGACTCCGAGGGCCGAGACCATGCTGCGGTTGGCCATGGACCGGTACGGCCTCTCGGCACGCGCGCACGACCGCATCCTGAAGCTGGCCCGGACCCGGGCGGACCTCGAAGGCCATGAAGAAATCGAGGACGTCGATGTGCGGCTCGCCGTCGACTTCCGGGTGATGGACCGGAAGGACTGGCTCATGGCCCTCCTCGACGGTGACAAGGCTCCTGCGAGCTCGGCGGCCCGGATGCTCGATGCCCCGCAGTGAACGGGCCCTGCGCGATTCGCTCTCCGAGAGTCCGGATGGTGTCCATGCGCTCGACGCGGGTGATTCAGCGCTCGGGCGCGGCCTGCACCGGCACGGGTGTCGCCGACCCGGCAGGCAGCGAGCTGGCACCGGTCGCGGAGCCGTGCGCCCGCCCCAGCTGGGCCTCCCTCTCCCGCCGGCGCAACCAGGGGGTGAAGGTGATGAGCCGCGCGATGCGCCGCCAGGTCAGGTACGAGTAGAGCCAGGTGAACATCACCGCGATGCGGCTCCTGAACCCCACCAGGTACAGGAGGTGGACCGTCGCCCAGATGAACCAGGCGAGGACCCCGCTCACCTCGAACTTCGAGAAGATCGACCCCACGGCCGCACCACGGCCGATGACCGCGAACGATCCCTTGTCCAGGTACCGGAACGGCTCGAGCGGCTTGCCCTCGATCCGGCGGAGGACGTTCCGGGCCGCGGCTCGGCCCATCTGTATCGCGGCTGGCGCCAGCCCGGGGACCTGCTGCCCGTCCTGGGTCACCACGGCGAGGTCCCCGGCCACGTAGACCCTCGGGTCGTCGGGCAGGGTCAGCTCTGGCGTGACCTGGACCCGTCCGGCCCGGTCCGTTGGACCGCCCAGCATCTTCCCCAGCGGGGAGGGTGCCACGCCGGCGCCCCAGAGCACGGTGTTCGCCGCGATGCGCTCGTTGCCGAGCACCACCCCGCCGCCGTCGATCTGCGAGACCCGCGTGCCCAGTCGGACGTCGATCTTCAACGACTCGAGGACCTTGCGCGCCCGGGCGCTCAGATGCTCGGAAAAGGCCGGGAGGAGCCGGTCCAGTCCCTCGATGAGGATGATCCGGGCCGAGTGGGTGTCGATGTGCCGGAAGTCGCGTGGCAGTGCCCGGTGGGCCATCTCGCTCAGTGAGCCGGCGAGCTCCACGCCGGTCGGCCCGCCGCCGATGATGACGAAGGTCATCCAGGCGCGGCGCCTCGCTTCGTCCTCCTCGCGCTCCGCCTCCTCGAAGGCGAAGAGCACCCGCCGGCGAACCTCGAGCGCGTCCTCGAGGCTCTTCATTCCCGGCGCGTACTCGGCCCACTCGGACTGCCCGAAGTAGTTGTCCTGGGCGCCGGCGGCGACGATGAGGTGGTCGTATTCGACCGACGCCCCATCCATGAAGTGGACCGTCCTCGCCGCGCGATCGATCGAGCCCACCTCGGCGAGCATCACCTCGGTGTTCGTCGCCCGCCGGAGAACGGCCCGGATGGGGGCTGCCACGTCGCTCGGGTCGAGGGCGGCGGTCGCCACCTGGTAGAGCAGCGGCTGGAAGAGGTGGTGATTGCGACGATCGACGACTGTCACCCGGACGTCATCGTGCCGGCCCAGGAGCTTGGCCGCCTCGAGACCGGCGAAACCGGCCCCGACAATCACCACGTGAGGTCGCCGGTCGGGTTCCATCGCTGTCCCGGATGTGCGAACCAGGGGAGTCGAAGTCAACGCGTTCGAGTTCCGATGGTACTGAACAGACTGTCCAGCCTCCTCCGGTATGCCGGGATGGCGCTGTGGTCCATCTTCTGGATTCCCGCAGCGCTGATCCTGGGGACGCTCCGCCGCGACCCGTCCCTGCCGCTCCGCTTCGCACGCCGCTACTGGGGCCCGGGGATGCTCTGGCTCGCCGGGGCCGACCTCCGTGTCCAGGGGTCTCCGGACGCACTGGTGGGCGCTCCCGCCATCTACGTGATGAACCACCAGTCTTCGCTGGACATCCCCGCGGCGTTCACGGTGCTGCCGATGGATCTCCGATTCATCGCCAAGCACACCCTGCGCAAGGTCCCGTTCCTCGGCTGGTACATGTCCTGGACGGGCATGGTCTTCGTCGACCGGAGCAACAGCACCCAGGCAGTCGGCTCCCTGAACGCCGCTGCCGACCGGGTCCGGGGCGGCATCTCGCTCCTCGCCTACCCCGAGGGCACCCGCTCGCGCGACGGGCGGATCCTTCCCTTTAAGAAGGGCCCGTTCGTCCTGGCGCTCCAGGCCGGCGTGCCCATCGTCCCCATCGCCATCGAGGGCTCGATGCGCGTCATGCCCGCGCACCTGCGGCCGTTCCGGCCCGGGGTGGTGCGGATGGCCATCGGCAAGCCGATCCTCACCGCGGGGCTAGGTATGGATGGCCGTGACCAGCTCGTGCAGCAGGCGCGGGAGGCCGTGCTCGCGCTCCATGCCTCGCTCGCCAGGCTCGGCCCCGCGATCGCCAGCGACCCCGTCCCGGCCGAGCGCACGACCGGCTGAGCTCGGCGGAACGTCCGCCGGCACGGGCGTCCGAGACCGGAGGCGTGGACGGTCCTCCGGACCCCTCCAGTTGCGCCGCCGCGGGTCCGTCTCTTGCTCTCCCCCACCTGAACATCCGACAGGTGGAGGTCTCGTGGGGAAGGTGAGCGAGAAGCTGAAGGCCGTGGCCGCCGCGGTCGCGGCGATCGAGAAGCAGTTCGGCAAGGGCGCGATCATGCAACTCGGACGCGACGGCGAGGTCGCGCCCGTTGCGGTCATCCCCAGCGGATCGGTGGGCCTCGACCGGGCCCTGGGCGTCGGAGGCTACCCGCGCGGCAGGGTCATCGAGGTCTTCGGAAACGAGGCGTCCGGCAAGACCACCCTCGCCCTCCACGCCATCGCCCAGGTCCAGGCGCAGGGCGGCGTCGCCGCCTTCGTCGACGCGGAGCACGCGTTGGACGTGAGCTACGGGCGCAAGCTGGGGGTCCGGGTGGAAGACCTCCTGGTGAGCCAGCCGGATACCGGCGAGCAGGCGCTGGAGATCACCGAGCAGCTGGTGCGGAGCGGCGCCGTGGACCTGGTGGTAGTGGACTCGGTCGCCGCGCTGGTCCCCCGGGCGGAGATCGAGGGCGAGATGGGTGACGCCCACATGGGCGTGCAGGCGCGCCTGATGAGCCAGGCGCTACGGAAGCTCACCGGTGCGGTGAGCAAGAGCGGCACGGTCATCTTCTTCATCAACCAGATCCGGATGAAGATCGGCGTGGTCTTTGGCAATCCCGAGACCACCACCGGCGGCAACGCGCTCAAGTTCTACGCCTCGGTGCGGCTGGAGATCCGCCGCCTCGGGAACCTGAAGGACGGCGACACGGTCATCGGTACCCGCACCCGGGTGAAGGTGGTGAAGAACAAGGTCGCCCCGCCGTTCCACGAGACCGAGTTCGACGTCCTCTACGGCCAGGGCATCAGCCGGGCCGGAGAGGCGCTGGACCTGGCGGTCACCCTCGGGCTGGCGGAGAAGTCCGGCAGCCACTTCCTCCTCGACGGCGAGCGCATCGGCCAGGGCCGGGAGCGGGCGGTGGAGTGGCTGCGAGAGCGGCCGCAGGCGCTGGAGAGCCTCATCTCGCGGCTGGGGGTACCGGGGGACCGTCCTCCGCCGACACCCAGCGTGGCAGAGTCCGTCGCGGCCTGAGCGCTGAAGTAAGGTCGGTGCCATGGCCGACGCTCCCACCCTCGAGGAGGTGCGTGCCGCCCGGACGCGGCTCGGGGACCTCGTCGAGACCACGCCGGTGCGCCGGCTCTCCTCGCCCCTCGTGGAGCGTCGGCTGGGCAATACCGAGGTCATCCTCAAGGAGGAGCTCTTCCAGCGCACCGGGAGCTTCAAGCCGCGCGGGGCGCTCTGCGTCATGCTGGACCTCTCGCCCGAGGAGCTGGCCCGCGGGGTGACCTGCGTCTCGGCGGGGAACCACGCCATGGCGACGGCCTATGCGGCGGCCGTCCTCGGGACCACCGCCAAGGTGGTCATGCCGAAGAAGGCGAATCCCTTCCGGGTCGCGGGGTCGCGCGAGCTCGGAGCCGAGGTGGTGCTGGTGGACAACGTCCACGAGGCGTTCCCGAAGGTGCGGGAGATCGAGGCCACCGAGGGACGCACGTTCGTGCACCCGTTCGAGGGACCGAAGACGGCCCTCGGCACCGCGACGCTGGGGCTCGAGCTCGTGGAGCAGGTCGGGGCCCTCGACGCGGTCATCATCCCCATCGGCGGAGGTGGGCTCGCCGCCGGAATGGCCTCGGCGGTGAAGCAGCTGCTCCCCCGCTGCCAGGTATTCGGGGTCGAGCCCACCGGGGCGGACTCGATGCACCGGAGCTTCGCCGCGGGCTCGCCGCAGGCCATCGACGCGGTCCGGACGATCGCCGACAGCCTCGGTGCACCGCATGCCGCGCCCTACAGCTTCGAGCTCTGCCGGCGCTACCTCGACGAGCTGGTGTACGTGAACGACGACGAGCTGCGGGACGCGATGCTGCTCCTCTTCGCCTCGGCGAAGCTGGTGACCGAGCCCGCCGGGGCGGCAGCCACCGCGGCGCTCCTCGGACCGTTGCACGAGCGCCTCGCGGGCAAGCGCGTGGGGGTCATCGCCTGCGGCGGGAACATCGACCCGGCGACGTTCTCCAGGCACCTCGCGGACGCAGTGGCACACGCCGAGCGCGCCTGAAGCGTCCTCGAGCTCGAAGCGCAGACCGAAGAGGTCCGGACGGAGCTCGGGGTCAGCGAGCGTGAATCGCGTCCGACGAGGCGTGGTCCGATGCTCGGGCAACCCTCAAGGACCCAGCGACGAGGGCTCGATCGACACCGGGAGCCGGACCTCCGGAAGGAGGATCGCCCACCCGCTCCCCTCGGGCACCAGGAGCTGCCCGAGCGCGAACTGGGCGTCCCGGGAGAACCGCGCCTCGGCCCGCCCGGCCTTCACCCGGGCGGTGAGCACGCCGTCCTCGCCGAGGCGCAGGGTCCCCGGGTCGAGCGCCTCGCCGGTGCGGTCGCTCAGCCGGAGGTAGACGCGCGACTCGTCGGTGTCGATGGCGCTCACCCGGTAGGCCGCGCCTTCCACCGTGACGTAGGCCCAGTCGTTCCCGATGCGGAGCTGGAAGCGCCCGTCGTCGGTGGGCACCAGGCCCTGGTTGAAGGCCTCGATGATCTTCGGGTGCGTGATGCGCTCGCCGTCGTGGAGCCAGTTCAGCTCGCGGTCGAGCACCAGGCCGCTGTCCTCGCGGGTGTGCCACCGCTTCGGAAGTCCGATCTCCGCCACAGCTCCCTCGATGCGGCCGACCCGTCCCGAAGTCAACCCGGAGCGGATGCCGGCCTCACAGCCGCCGCACCAGCTCGGTGTAGCCGCGGAATGCCAGCGCCCCCCAGGTGTTCACCACCACCGACGCCCCGACGAGCAGCTGAACGAGCGGCTTCCGGAACGACCAGCCCGACAGCCCCATCAGCAGGACGAGGTACGGCGTGTAGTCGAGGCTGAACCGGAACCCGAACTGCATGTAGCCGGTGTTCTGGTAGAAGAGGCCGGGCAGCGCGGTGACCCCCACCGTCAGCCACACCGGCCAGTGCAGCCGCGGCCGCGTCCTGGGGAAGAGCAGCAGCACCAGCCAGGGCATGGTCAGGAGCATCGACAGCCCGCGGGGGTCGTACCCGAGGCGGAACGGAGACCACTGGACCCGGGGCAGCATCAGGAGCGCCGCCTCGAGGTTCCGCACGAGGTACTCCGCGCTGAACAGCCCGTGGGTGTCGATGTCCGCATTCACCCGGTTGTCGTACAGGAAGCTGTGCCCGAACTCGCCCGGGCTCCCGAAGCGCGCGACGTTGAAGGCCATCGCCAGGAGCGCGAGCGGTGCCGCCCCCGCAGCGAAGAGGAGCACCGGCCTCAGCCAGCTCCGTGGCTGTCGCAACGTCTGCCGGAGCTGCTCCAGTCGCCCGCTGGGCCCCGGCGTCAACACCTCCAGCAGGAAGTAGAGACCGGTGAAGACCAGCGGCGTGCGGGTGAGCGTCGCCATCGACCAGAGCAAACCTGCCAGCACCGGCCGGGCCGCCCCCGTGGACGCCTGCAAGTAGAGGCAGGTGAGAACGACCCCCATCACCTCGGCCAGGAACCAGACCTCTCCGCGGATGGCACAGGAGAAGAGAAGCGTCCCGAAGCCGAGCACCAGCGCGAGGAGCAGCGCCTCCTGCTCCGTCCGGTGCAGCTCCCCCCGCCGCACGAGCGAGCGGGCCAGCACGTAGAACAGGGTGATGGCCAGCGCTCCGAGAATCACCCCGAAGCTGGTGTCGTTGAGCTGGTAGCCATTGACCGCGACGAAGGGCAGCATCGCCACCGCGGGAAAGGCGGGGAAGCTCACGTACCAGCGGTCGGTGGGGAGCACCGGCCCGGTGCAGCGGCGCTTCACGCTGCCCACCTCGCGCACGCACGCCCAGTCCTCGAGGTTGGGCAGCACCTGGGGGTCGAGATCCAGCCGACCCTCGAGGAAGGCCTTGGCCTGGTAGACGAAGTGCGGCGCGGCGCTCTGGCGGAGGAAGCGCGGCCCGCTGAAGCAGGCGAGCGCGAAGAAGGTGCAGAGGAAGAGGAGGATCTCGGTTCGGTACGCCCGCAGCCAGCTCCAGACCGCCACCTCCGAGGTGGATCTCGGGCGGGCCGGGGCGGTCACGCGGGGGTGCCTCGCGTCCGCAGCCGCAGCCAGTCCAGGGCGGCGTAGGCGCTCGCGCTCCGGACGCGTTCCCGGTCTCCGTGGAAGCGGTGCGCCCGCACCTCCGTCCCCTCCGGTCCATCGAGTCCGATGTACACCGTGCCCACCGGCTTCTCCGGCGTCCCCCCGTCGGGCCCGGCGATGCCGGTGACCGACAGTGCCCAGGTGCTCTCCGCGCCTCGCCGCGCCCCGCGCGCCATCTCCCCCGCGACCACCTGGGAGACTGCCCCGTTCTCCACCAGCGTGGTGTGAGCGACCGAGACCCAGCGCTCCTTGAGGTCGTTGGCGTAAGCCACCGCGCTCCCGAGGAAGTACGCGCTCGCACCCGGCACGTCGGTGAGCATGTCTGCGATCCTGCCGCCGGTGCAGCTCTCGGCGAGCGCCAGCGTCTCGCGGCGGCGCAGCAGCTGCCGTCCCACCACCTCGGCGATGGTCTCGTCGTCCACGGCGAAGAGATGATCGCCGAGGAGAGGACGGGCCGCGGCATCCGCGGCCTGCAGCGCCTCCCGGGCCTCCTCCCTGGTCGAGCCCTCAGCCATGAGCTTCAGGTGGTTCTCGGGGAAGTGGGTGCGGAAGCCGAACGTTACCCGGGGGTGCAGCGCGAGCAGCGGGCGCACCCGGGCGTCCAGGTGCGACTCGGCAAGGAACACCGTCTTCAGAAGACGCAACGCCCGGAAGCCGGGCTCACCCCGCTCGGCCCGGAGCGCGTCGATGCGCGGGAGCACGGCCGCCTCCACCAGCGCCCGGTACTCGCCGGGAACGCCCGGGAGGAAGAAGAGCACCGCCTTGCCCAGGCGAAGGACGAACATCGGTGCGCTGCCCGCCGGGTTCAGCACCACCTCGGAGCCGGCCGGCACCTTCACCTGCTTGATGTTGTTCTCGGTGACCGTGAGCCCGCGGACCGCGAAGCGCTCCCTCAGCGCCGCCAGCGCCCCCTCGTGGATCACCAGCGGGACCCCGGCCGCCTGCGCCGCCACCTCGGCGGTGAGATCATCCGCGGTGGGCCCGAGTCCCCCGGAGACCAGCACCACGTCCGCCCGGGCGGAGAGCGTCCGCAGTGCCTCGAGGATCTCCTCCCGCACGTCGCCCACCACGGTGGTGCGCGCGACCTGCTCGCCGCGCTCCAGGAGCCGCTGCTGGAACCAGGTGCTGTTGGTGTCGGTGGTGACGCCGGTGAGCAGCTCGTCACCGGTACAGAGTGCCTCGATGCGCATGCCTCGGATGCCCGACGGGGGGACTTACAGGAAATCCTGCTCGTCCACCTCGTCCTCGTCCTCGAGCACGCCCTCGGCCGGCGCCGGCTCTCCGGCCTCGCGCCGCTCGGAGAGGTGACGACCGAGCAACAGCCCCGACTCGACGAAGCCCAGCAGGAGATAGGCGCCGAAGTAGACCACCAGCACGTACGAGGGGTGGATGCGGGTGGCCACCAGCACCCCGCACAGGCACACCAGCATGAAGATGCTCAGGGTCTTCCGGTTCAGCCGGACGTCCTTGAAGGTCCGGTACCGCAGCGTGGAGACCATCAGCAGCGACAGCACCACGACCACGATGGCGATGGGCACCCGCGCGCCCGTTCCAAGCGGGTCCCCGCCCCGCATCCCGTGGTGGGCGATGACCATGGAGACGATCATCCCCGCGGCGAGCGGGATCGGCAGCCCCACGAAGAACCGGGTGCTGCCCGAGTGGTCCGTCGAGTGGGCCAGCACGTTGAACCGCGCCAGGCGCAGCGCGCCGCAGGCGGTGAACAGGAAGGAGACCAGGAGGCCCACCAGCCCGAGCGAGGACAGCGCCCACTTGTAGACCAGCATCGCTGGGACGACCCCGAACGACACCACGTCCGCCAGGCTGTCCAGCTCCACCCCGAACTGGCTCTGGGTCCGGGTCAGGCGCGCCACCCGGCCGTCGAACCCGTCGAAGAACATCGCGAAGAAGATGGCCAGCGCGGCCTGATAGAGCTGGGAGGGGCTGGCCTCACCCGCGCAGAGCGTCAGGCCGTAGAACCCGCAGAAGATCGACGTGACGGTGAACAGGTTGGGCAGGACGAA
Organism: Myxococcaceae bacterium; assembly: GCA_035646995.1. Lineage (GTDB taxonomy): Bacteria > Myxococcota > Myxococcia > Myxococcales > Myxococcaceae > RPRB01. The sequence goes on along the minus strand of DASROG010000446.1, from coordinate 2,191 downwards.
CTTGAGCTTGTGGAGCTTCATCGATCTCCGGCCCCTGCGACGGACGGGCCCCTGCCGAGGCCCTGGCCGCCGGGTCGGGGGACTCTAGCACCATGGACCCTGCCCGGGCCGTCGTCACGGGGGTCCTGCTGGTCCTGGCGGTCGGGGCCTACCTGGTCGCCGTCCGCACATATTACCGGCTGCGAAGCCCACGCCCGGAGCTGGAATGGGTCCAGACCCCGGACGGGACGCGCCTCGCCGTTCACCGCCGCCGCCCGGAGGTCCGGCGCTTCCTCGAGCCGGTGCTGCTCTGTCACGGTCTTGCCGCCAATCACGTCAACTTCGATTTCGACCCTCCGCATTCCCTGGCGCACGTGTTCGCCGCCGCCGGCTTCGAGGTCTTCAGCGTGGACTGGCGAGGCGCCGGCGCCTCCCGGGCCCGCCGCCCGTGGCAGCGCTTCCTGTTCGACGCCGACGACCTCATCGCCGAGGACGGACCCGCCCTCCTCGCCCACGCCCTCGAGCGCACCGGCGCCCCCCGGGCGTTCTGGGTGGGACACTCGCTGGGAGCACTGGTGGGCTACGGAGTCCTCGGCGGCCCGCACGGAGGCCGGATCCAGGGCATCTGCGCGCTCGGGGCGCCGGTCTTCTTCCGCTACACCGGATGGGTGGTCCGGCTGTCGCGGCTGGCGCTGGGTCTGGCCTGGCCGCTCGCCTTCCGGCAGCGATGGCTGAGCATCGCGCTCGCTCCGTTCCTCGGGCGCGTCCCCCTTCCGCTCACCGAGGTTCTCATCAACCCCAAGGCGATCGCCCCGCGCGTGCTGCGAAAGATGTACTGCAACCTGGTCTCCTCGATGGGGTACCGCCTGCTGCGCCAGCTGGACGACTGGAGCAGCAACGACGCGTTCCGCAGCCGTGACGGCCGCGTCGACTACCGGGAGCGGCTCCGCCGGGTCACGACCCCGGCGCTGGTGATGGGCGGGAGCCAGGACGCGCTGGCCACCCCCCAGGCAGTGCTCGGACAGGCGCAGCTGCTCGCCTCGGACGACAAGACGGTGATGCTCTTCGGGCGCGAGAACGGCGAAACCCTCGAGTACGGGCACGGCGATCTCCTCTTCGGTGAGAACGCGCCGCTGGAGGTCTACCCGCGGATTCTCCGCTGGGTGTCGGACCGGGCCTCTCCGATGCCGAGCGCGGACAGCGGACACCGGCCGGGCTGAACGCCGCGCGTCCAGGCTCAGCGCCGCGGGGTGATCGCCCATGCGCCGTGGACGCAGGGGGCCCGCACCGGCGACACATCGCCCGTCCAGCCGTCGATCTCCACGTCCACGCCCTGGCTGCACTCGGCCCACAGCGGGCCGTCGCGGTTCGTCCGGGCAGTCATCGACCGCAGTCGTGCCCTCCCGCGCGAGGTCGCCAGCACCGCCGGGCCCGCGGTCCGCTCGATGGACACCTCGGTGGCGGTGAGGGTGGCCTCCGTCTCCACTGCCAGCCCCGCCACCGCCGCGCCGCTCACGGTGCTCCGGGCGATCGTCACCGACGCCCCCTCGGCGGCGAGCATCCCGATGCCACTGCAGTCCTGGATCCGGAGGCCGCCGAGCGTGGCGCCACCTCCCCGGATCTGCACCGCGTCGCCCTCGTTCGGATCGGTGGCGCGCGGGCCCCGGAACGTTCCCCCCTCGAGCGTGACCTGGGCGTTCCGGGTCACCAGGCCCGACGAGCGGCCGCCCTCCACCTCCAGCCCGCGGATGCGCACCTCGGAGGCGATGAGCTGCACCGCGCCCATGGGACCGGCGGATTCGACGTGGACGTCCTCCAGCGTCCCCTTGCTCTTGACGAGGGCGAACCCGGCCCGCTCCGCGCCGGCGGAGCGCAGGCCGCGGCCGTCGACGCGCGCGCCCTCGCCGGTGAGCAGGCCGTACTCGTGTCCGCCGATGCGGACGTCCCGCAGGTGCAGGGTCCCGCCGGCGACGTAGATCCCGGGGCCTCGGCCGCCGCGCACCTCCATCGACTCGACGTGTGCCGCTCCGCCCGAGAGCCAGAGGCCCGTGACCGCGTCCTGGACCTGCACTCCTGCCAGTCGAAGCGCTGCCGGCCCCGTCGCGTCCACCGCACGCCGGAAGGGTCCCTGGAAGCGCACCTGCCCGAGGCCGGCCTTACCTCCCGGGAGCACGCGCACCCCGGGGAAGGACGAGACCGAGGCCTGGAACGT
>DASROG010000445.1:0-8795 GCA_035646995.1 Myxococcaceae bacterium | reverse complement strand
GAGCCCAACCTCACCGGGGTCGGCGGGCTGCACATGCTCCCCAGCGCCGAGCGCATCCTCGAGGAGCGGCTCGGGCCGGTCCTGGCGCAGGTGGACCCCGGCCTCCGTCTCACGCCCGGCCAGGACATCCGCGATCTGCTTGCCGGTCAGCTGCTCGAGCACCTCGAGGGCCTGGGACGCCCGGGGCGGCGCATCTGTCTCATCGAGGCCCGCTGGGCGGACAGCGGACCCGAGGAGCAGACGTTTCTCGCCGAGCACCTCCACCGCCGGTTCGGGATCGAGGTCTGCCACGCCGACCCGGCCGAGCTGGTGCTCGACGGGGACGAGGTCCTCTTGCGGGGCGAGGTGGTGGATCTCGGGTACCGCGACTACTCGGTGGAGGAGCTGCGGGAGCTGGAGCGGCGCGGGGTGGACGTCGCCCCGGTGCGAGTGCTCCTGGCCCAGAACCGGATGGTGTCGTCGATCGCCGCCGAGCTCGAGCAGAAGAGCATGTGGGAGGTGTTTACCGATCCGATGCTCGTGGACCGGCACTTCACCCCCGGGGAGCGGGAGGTGTTCCGCAGGCACGTGCCGTGGACCCGGCTGCTGCGCGCCCGGCGGACCCAGCTCGCCGACGGGGAAGTCGGAGACCTCCCGGAGTACGTCCGCGCCGAGCGCGAGCTGCTGGTGCTCAAACCGAACCGCGCCTACGGCGGGGTAGGGGTCTGCATCGGTTCACAGCAGGACCAGCGCGCCTGGGAGAGGGCCCTGGACCGGGCGATGGCCGAGCCGGACACCTGGGTCGTCCAGCAGCGGGTGGCGCTTCCGGTGCACGCGTTCCCGGTCCTCGCCCCGGACGGCGGCGTCCGACTCCACCCCTTGCACGTGGTGCTGGGCATCGCCCCCACCGAGGAAGGCCTGTCGGTCACCGCCCGTGCCTCGGAGGATCGGGTCGTGAACGTCGCCCGGGGAGGCGGCATCGCGGTGGTGATGACCGCCCACCCGGATTCCCTCGACAGCCGAGGAGGGCTGGGCCGAGACTCGCCGGCTTCATGACCCACCTCTCACGTCGCACCTTGCTCGGGGCCGCGGTCGGCACCGCCGCCACCGTTTCCTGGCCCAGGCTGTCCCTGGCCGCGGCCTCCTCCGGCCCGCTCGCCCCGGAGATCGCCCGCCGGCATGACGAGAACGTGCAGCGGCTCCAGGCGTGGATCCGCGAGCCGTGCATCGCCGCCGAGAGCACGGGCTTCGAGACCGGCGTCCCGTTCTTCATGAAGATGCTCCGGGACGCGGGGTTCCAGAAGGTCGAGCAGGTACCGACCTCGGGGAAGCCCGGTGTGTTCGCCACGCTGGACGCGGGCGCGCGCAAGACCCTGGGGCTCTACTTCATGTACGACGTGAAGCAGGCCGACCCGGCGGAATGGAGCTCGCCCCCCTTCGAGGGGCGCCTGGTCGACAAGCCCGGCTTCGGGAAGGTCCTCATGGGCCGCGGGGCCGTGAACCAGAAGGGACCCGAGTCTGCCTTCCTCTCCGCGCTCCACGCCTATCGCGCGGCGAAGCGGAAGGTACCCGTCAATCTGGTGCTGGTCGCCGAGGGGGAGGAGGAGATCGGCTCGCCGCACTTCGGCGAGGTGGTCCGTCGCCCCGAGGTCGCCGCCGCCCTGGGGAAGACGGTCGGCGTCTTCATGCCCAGCGCGATGCAGGATCCGGACGGCGAGGTGGCCATCAGCCTCGGCGCGAAGGGCGTCGTCGAGCTCGAGCTGGTGGCGAGCGGCGCGCGGTGGGGACGCGGCCCGTCGAAGGACGTCCACAGCGCCAACCGGGCCCGGCTCGACAGCCCGGCCTTCCACCTGGTGCAGGCGCTGGCGACGCTGGTGACGCCCGACGGCGCCGAGCCGGCCATCGACGGGTTCGCAGACCGCGCGCGGCCGCTCTCGCCGGCCGAGCTGCAGATGGTGAAGCGCGCCGCGTCCCGGATGAGCGAGGCGAAGGCGAAGGAGCTGCTCGCTGCGAAGGTGTGGATCCGGGACGAGGACTGGGAGCACGCGCTCCAGCGACTGGTCAGCAAGCCCACGGTGAACATCGAGGGGCTGGTCGCCGGCTACACCGGGCCGGGCGGGAAGACGATGCTCCCCTCGCGCGCGGTGGCCAAGCTCGACCTGCGGCTGGTCCCGGACATGACCGCCGACGGAGCGCTGGCGGCGTTGAAGGCGCACCTCCAGAAGCGCGGGTTCGGTGACCTGGAGGTGAACATGAGCGGTGGGTACGACCCCACCAGCACGCCCGCCGACTCTCCCTTCGTGAAGACGCTCGACGCCGCCTACCGCCGGACCGGGCTGGATCCGCTGCTCTCGGTACGAAACGCCGGCTCCTGGCCGGGCTACCTCTTCACCGGCAGGCCGCTGGGGCTTCCCGCCGGCCACTACGGGCTGGGCCACGGCTCCGGCGCCCACGCTCCGGACGAGTACTTCGTCGTGGAGTCCAGCAACCCGAAGGTCGCCGGGCTCGACGGGGCGGTGAACAGCTACGTGACCTACCTGGAGACGCTGGGAGCCTGAAGCGCGCACGGGCGCGCCAGCGACCAGGCTCCAGGCTCAGTGGATGCGCTGCAGGAGCGTGTCCAGCTCCTTGCGGGTGCTGACCACCTTGGAGATGAGCCCGAGGTCGATGGCCGCCGGTGGATCGATCCACCGGTCGCGCTCCATGAGATCGACGAACCGCTCCTGAGGCGTGCCGGTTCGCTCGGCGTAGAGGCGGTGCATCTTCTTCTTCAGCTCGATGATGTCCTTGGCATGGATCTCGAGGTCGCTCGCCGAGCCATGGATGACTCCTCCCACCAGGGGCTGATGGATGAGGAGCTTGGCGTTGGGAAGGGCGACCCGGTCCTCCTTCTCCGCCGCCAGGGCGATGACCGAGCCCATGCTCCCCGCGAAGCCCGCGACGACGGTGATCACCCGCGAGGCGATGAAGCGGGCGGTGTCGTAGATCGCGAAGCCCGAGTAGACCTCGCCGCCCGGACAATCCACCCAGAGGACGATGGGGCCCGCGGGGTTGCTCCGCTCGAGCGCGAGGAGCTGCCGGTTCACTCGCAGGGCGAGATCGGCATTGACCTCACCGCTGACGAACACCGTCCGGGACTCGAAGAGGTGCTGGTCGATGGGGGTGAAGGGCGTGGGCGCGGCCGTCTGCGGAGCTTCGGGCTTCTTCTCGTTCTGCATGGCGTTCCTGGTCATCGCCCGGAGACTCTAACCGGACGGTCTGCGGATGACAGCCCGATGAGGGCCTTGAATGACCGGGATGTCGATGCACAGCTTCCGGCCGAGGAGGCGTGCCATGGCCGAGACCGAGACCAGGGGTGGAGGGTGTCACTGCGGGGCGGTGCGCTACGCAGTCGAGATCGACCGCGGGGCCACGGTGCTGAGCTGCAACTGTTCGATGTGCGGGAAGGCCGGCACGCTGCTCTCCTTCGTCCCCGCGCCACGCTTTCACCTCGAGCGCGGCGCGGATCAGACGACCGACTACCTCTTCAACAAGCACCACATCCACCACCTGTTCTGCCGGACGTGCGGCATCAAGTCCTTCGCCCGCGGGGGCGGGCCGGACGGGCAGCCGATGGTGGCGGTGAACGTCCGTTGCCTGGACGGCTTCGAGGCCAGCCAGTTCCAGGTGAAGCCGTTCGACGGCCGGAGCCGCTGAGCCCGTCGCTGGCGCGCGGAGGACCGACGGGCGGCGCGAGTCAGCCCCTGGTGGCCTGGACCGACGCCTGCTCGAGCCGGCGGAGGTAATGCAGCAGACCGGCGTTGAGGGCGAGGCAGGCCGAACCGAGGACGATGAGCGCGGCCAATGCTGCGGTGGCCACGAGTCCCCAGGCCGCTGCGCGTCGCTTCTCGACGGACACGCCGGCCACAGTGCCACGCCTAACTCTGGACATCAATATCCAGATTTGATAACTGTCTCCGCCATGCTCTCGCAGACGACGGAATACGCGCTTCGCCTGGTGGTCCAGCTGGCGAGCCAGAAGGGGCGGCCCCTGACCATCCCCGAGCTGGCCCGGAGCACGCGCATTCCCGAGGGCTACCTGGCCAAGGTGCTCCGGCAGCTCTCGCGTGCGGGGTTGGTTCACTCCCAGCGGGGCCCCAATGGAGGCTCGGTGCTGACCCGTCACCCGGAGGAGCTGTCGATCCTCGACGTGGTCCAGGCCGTGGACCCGCTGAGGCGCATCGAGGTCTGCCCGCTCGGGCTGCGGAGCCACGGGGCGAACCTCTGTCCGCTGCATCGCCGGCTCGACCAGGCGATCGCCTCGGTGGAGAGCTCGTTCCGGAGCTCCTCCGTGGCGGAGCTCCTCAGCAACCCGCAGGGGAGCTTTCCGCTCTGCGAGGATCCTCGCGGACGCCGCGCCCCGGCCGGAGGACGGCGATGACCGCACCTGGAGGGGAACGGCCACTTCATCACCGCTACTTCGCCGCCGGCATCGCCACGGTCCTCACCGTCGGGGCGGCCTGGGGCGTATGGCTGCTGTTCCAGGTCGGCATCGCCGGACGATTCACCGGGGTATCGCTCCAGGACGTGAACGCGCACGGGCAGGCACAGATCGACGGCTGGGTGGGCCTGTTCATCATGGGGTTCGCTCTCCAGATGTTCCCTCCGGTGTGGCACGCGCGCCTGGCCGGGCGGCGATGGCGGCTGGTACCGCTCGGCGCGATGCTCGCCGGGGTGGTGCTGCGCTCGGTGGCGATGAGCGTGCCGCTCGGGGGGCCCGGACCGGTGCTTGCGATCGCCGGGAGCGCGCTCCAGATCGGCGCGATCGCTCTGTTCTCCGGGATGCTCCTGCTCACGTATCGACGGAGCCTGGAGCGGCTCGAGCCCTGGATGGGCTTCGTGTTCCTCGCGCTGGTGTGCTTCCTGGGCCAGGCCGTCCTCGACGCCTGGCACACCTGGCGGACCATGCTAGCCACGGACCGCGAGGCGCTGCTGTTCCAGGTCGCCACCTTCCAGGCGCCGCTCCGGGATCTGCAGATCCACGGGCTGGCCCTGTGCATGATCCTCGGCGTCTCCCAGCGCTTCCTCCCGCCGTTCCTGGGCATCCCGTCGACGGACGCGCGCCGGGGCTGGATCGGGCTCGCGGCCATCGCCGCGGGGCTGGTGCTCGAATCGGTGCTCTTCGTTGCTTTCCGGCTCACCGGCGACCACCGCTGGGCGGCCGGGCTGTTCCTCGGCTGGGTACTGCTCGCCGTGGGCTGCGCGGTGGTGGTTCTTCCCTGGAAGCTGTGGCGTCCTGCGGCGAGGAACGAGCGCAGCGCGTCGTTCATCCGCCTGGCCTATGCCTGGCTCGCGGTGTCTCTGGTGATGCTGCTGCTCCTTCCAGTCTACCAGGCGGTGAGCGGTCTTCCGTTCAGCCACGCCTACTATGGCGCCATCCGGCACGCGGTCACGGTGGGGTTCGTGTCGCAGATGATCGTCGGTGTCTCGACCCTGGTGGTGCCGCTCACCCCGCGCACCGCCACGCTCTGGCCGACCCGCCTGCTGCTCAACCTGGGCTGCTTCCTGCGGGTCAGCCTGCAGATCTCCTCGGACTGGAGCCCCCGCGCGTACCACCTCATCGGGGTGAGCGGGCTACTCGAGCTGACCGCACTGCTCCTCTGGACGGGCGTGCTCTGGCGGGGTCTCCTTGGCCGGCAACCCCGGGCTGCACAGGTTCCGTCCAACGTCTCGATCGAGAGGTCTTGATGGCCAGGTCCGCGCAGGAGCGTCCGGGGCTGCAGCTCGCGCTCTCCACTGCCGCCTTCGCCGTTCATCGTGCTCGCCACCGCGTGCCGCCCCATCGGCGGGGTGCTCGCGGACCGAATCGGCGGCGCGCGCATCCTCATGGTGGTGTTTCCGGCCACCGCCGTCTGCGCGCTGCTCATGGCTCGGCCGGCGATGGAGACCTTCACCATCGGAGCGTTGGGGATGGCGGCAGCCATCGGGCTGGGGAACGGCGCGGTCTTCAAGCTCGTCCCCGAGTTCTTCCCCGAGGCGGTGGGGAGCGTGACCGGGCTCGTCGGTGCGGCGGGAGGGCTCGGAGGGTTCTTCCCCCCGCTGGTGCTCGGCGCGCTGAAGCAGCAGACCGGAAGCTACGCGCCCGGCTTCGTCTGCCTGGCGCTCTTCGCGCTCCTCTGTCTGGCCGTGATGATCCTCACCCGACCGCGCGCGGGTCAGCCCGTGACTGCAAGCTGAGGGAGTCTCACTTCGCCATCAGCTTCTTCATCCACTCCGGCGCGTCATGGAGCGCGGTGGCGGTGTTCTTCTGCCGGATGTCCCGCGCGGCGGCGATGCTCGGCATCTCCCCCCCGAGCTGCGCGGAGGTGGCCTTCACCCAGCTGGACGCGCTGACCAGGGCCGCGCGGTCGGACTCGGGGTTCCGCTTGCCCTTCAGCTGGCCCGAGCCGGTCTTGCCCTTCTTGTCGACGCCCGCCACCGCGAGGCTATCGGTGCTCTTGCCCACCTCGGTGTGCCGGAGCTCCTCGAAGCGGTAGACCGAGGAGAGGCTGAGGTCGAACACCACGTTGTTCACCTCGGCCACGCCGACCCCGCCCTTGTTCCCCACGAATCCGGAAACCTTCTTCGTCGAGAGGTGGGCCACGACGACCACGTCCACCTCGCCGCTCCCGTCCCGCAGGCGCCGGGTGAGCGGCAGGTCCACCGCCGTGCGGGCCTGGTCCTTGGCGAACATCGACGACGACTCGCCCTCGGAGCGGGCCTCGGCGAACAGCTTGACCTGAGAGTAGGGCACGACCTGGAGCCGCGGGTCGCCCTGGAGCGCCTGCTCGAGCATCTGGCGGTACGTCTCCGCCAGGGGGGCGAGGTCCGGTGCCCCGGTGCTCGGGCCGATGACCACCAGGCGGATGGGCTCCGTCGCCGGCCGCTTCGGCGCCTGGAGGTAGGCGTCGTCGGCGCGCTTCTGAGCATCGACCGTCGACTGGGCGGCTCCCTGACGGGCGGCGACCTTGTCCGGCGGGCCTTCCCAGCTGACCACGCCGTCGCGCTCGACGCGGCAGACGCCGTCTCCATAGCAGGTCTTCTGGACGCTGGCGCAGCCGCCGAGCAGCAGGGGGGCGGAGAGGAGGAGGGGGGAGAGGCGCATCGAGGGCTCCGGCGAAGAGTGCAGGATCGTTCCACGCGGTTGCCGGAGCGCCCAACGTGTGCCTCGTTCGCCGATGGGTGACCCTGCGCCCGGGACCCACATCGATCCTGCTCCGGCGGTCGCGGGCTGGCTCCGACTCGAGCGCGCGCCGACCCCGTTCAGTGACCAAGACCGCCGACCAGAAGCGGGACCCGACGGCACTCGTGGGAGCTCATCCCGCCCGGCCGGCAGCGGGCGAGGGAGGTGCGAGCAGGTCCTCGAGGAAGAAGGCCGACAGCTCCGCCCGGCCGGCGAGCCCCGCCTTGCGGTACACGGCGAGCGACTGCTGGCGGACGGTCCGCTCGCTGGTCTCGCGCAGGCCTGCGATCTCCCGGAGCGAGAGCCCCTTCAGGAGGAGCAGGGCCACCTCCCGCTCGGCGTCAGTGAGCCTCCAGACCTGGAACTGCGCGTCGATCGCGCGCCCCAGGCCGGCAGCGAGTGTCTCGGTCTCCCGTCGCCAGGACTCTGCCGCGGCACGGGCCTCCGCGAGCCGGACCCGGAGCGCGCGTGCGTCGGCCCGCTCCTGCCGGATCCGGCGCTGGAGCAGCCACAGGCCGACGGCGGCGAGGACCAGGACCACCGACTCCAGTCCGAGGTGGAGGTCCCGGGAGCCCCGCCGCCAGTCCTCCAGCAGGTCCACCCCGAGGAGCAGGACGATGCCCAGGAAGATTGCCGAGGAGCGGATTCGCTCGGAGCGGGTTCCGTCATCCGACGGATGCGACGGCGACTCCGGGGGCGGGTCCGGTCGGGAAGCGACCCCTGCGTCGCCCGACGGATGGAGCTGAGAGCGAGAAGCGGGCACCACGGGGTCGAACTCCGGAGGAGACGCCGTGAATACTCTGCCCTTGCACCCCGCCGTCGTCCATGTCCCGCTCGGTCTCGCCGTGGTGATGCCCCTGCTTCTGGGAGCCATCGTCTGGGCTGTCGTCACGCGGCGACTGCCGGCGAAGGTCTGGCTGCTCCCCTTGCTGCTCCAGGGAGTCCTGCTGGGCGCGGCCGTGTTCGCCCTGCGCACCGGCGAGCAGGACGAGGACCGTGTCGAGGCCCGGGCCGGCGAATCGGCAGTGGACGCGCACGAGCGCGCCGCCCAGGCCTTCACCGCCGCCGCCGGCGCGACCTTTCTCGCCGCCGCCGCCGCCCTGGCACTGCGTCGCCGCCGCGGCCCGTTCCTGATTGCCGGTGCGGCCAGCGTCGCGCTCTCGGTGGCGATGCTGGTCCTCGGCATCCAGACCGGAAGCCGCGGGGGCGCGCTGGTTCACGGCGGGCCGGAGGTGGCGGGAGGTGGCGCGGCACGACCTGGAGGGCTCGAGGAAGGCGCGAGGGAACGGACCTCCGCGGAGGATGATGACGACGAGGACGACTGACCTCACCCGGGCCGGGGGCGCTTCGGCTACGTTCCGCCCCGGGGAGGGACGACGATGCTCCGACTGCGGTGGCCGGGGCTCCTGCTCGCCGGCGTGCTCGCCGCCGGGCCTGCGAGCGCGGCCGACTACGATCTGATCATCTCCGGAGGCCGGGTGGTCGACGGGACCGGGGCCCCCTGGTTCCGGGGCGACGTCGGTGTCCGGGGCGACCGGATCGCCGCGGTGGGAAACCTCCAGAAGGCCTCGGCGAAGCGCCGGGTGGACGCCGCCGGGAGGTACGTGGCGCCGGG
>DASROG010000444.1:0-12567 GCA_035646995.1 Myxococcaceae bacterium | reverse complement strand
GTCCTCGACACCGCGGCGCCGCTGACCGAGGCGGCGGCGCTTTACCGCTCGGCGGGGTACGCAACCATTCCCCGCTACAACGACAACCCGCACGGAGCCGTCTGGTTCGGGCGGGACCTCTCCTAGACCTCCGCGCACTCGCTGTGCGTCGAGTGGGGAGCCTGCCGGTCACGGACGAACAGCGACAGCAGCACCAGCGCGGCCGCCAGCCCGGCGAAGAGGGACACCAGCGGCCGCTGCTGCTGCTGCACGACGATGGCCAGGTAACCCCAGACCAGGGACCCACCGAGGATGGGGTCGTCGAGTCGGAAGCGGGTGATGAGCCCGATGATCGAGCTGAGGACGATCGCCAGGATGCCCCAGGTGACCGGGCTCCAGCCGAAGCCGTCCCATCCGATGCGGGCCAGCTCGACGGAGACGTTGATGAAGGTGGCCACGATGAGCCACCCCAGGTAGAGGGAGAAGGGAACCCGGAGCCAGTCTTCCGCGGAGCCGGCCACCGCCACTCCGATGCACCCGGCCTCGTGCATGACCACGGCGACGGCGAGCATCGCGAAGACGATCGGCACGGTCCACCCCGGATGCCGGAGCGCCACCGCGGCGAACCACGCCGTGTTGAGGACGGCGCTGAGCGTGAGCCAGGGCCGGAGCGCCCCCACCCGCCGGTTCTCCGCCTGGGCGGGGCGGGCCTGCCACACCGCGAAGGCGAGGAACCCGGCGTAGATGGGAGCCCAGATGACGTAGGCGTAGGGCGCGGGGAGGAAGGTGACCGCCTGCCCGGCCGGATCATTGACGTCCAGCGCCTTCCGGGCGAAGAGCCAGGGCAACCCGACCCCGGCGAAAGTGATCAGCAGCGTCGTCCAGCGGCTCCAACGGCTCGTCATCGCCCGGCCCCCGCTCTGGCTCCCCTCGGCACTCCGGCCATACTCCGTTGCATGACGGAGGTCCAACACGCGGCGGCGGTGTCGGTCATTCAGCGAGCGAATCGGCTTCGCGATCACCCAGGGCGGCGAGCGTCGGACGCTACAGCGCGAGCAAGCCGGCGCCGGTGAGCAGCGAGAGAACCGCTGCCAGGGTGGTGGTGGCGCCGAGGGCCTGCCGGCCGAGTCCTCGGAGCACCGGTGTCGCGGGCCCCTCGGTTCCCATCGTCCGGTGAACGTGAAGTCGCCAGATGCAGAGCTGCCCGGCCATCCAGCTGACGACCGCCATCCCGTGAACGGCCTTGAGGCAGAGGAGCAGCGCGGTCGGTTCGGGGCTCATAGGGCGGGCGCGTGGAGCCGGGCGTCGGTCCGGTGGTAGGTGTCGAACGGGGCGGCGACGCTGCGGAGCAGGAGTTGTCCTCGCGGGGTGATCTGCAGGTGCGAGGCACGGCGGACCACCAGCCCGTCGCGCTCGAGCCCGGCGAGGTCTCGCTCCTCGTCCCGGAGGTCCTGGAGCGTCCCGGGGAAGCGGGCCCGGAGCGCGTCGAGGTCCACCTCCAGGCTGCAGAAGAGCTGCATGATGAGGGCGCTGCGGGCCAGGTCCTCGGTGGTGGGCCGGTGGCCGCGCAAGGCGGCGAGCCCGCCTCGCTCGAGCATCTCCGCCCAGTCGTGCACCTCGCGCGCATTCTGGACGTAGGTCCCGCGCACCTCGGAGATGGCGGAGGGGCCGAAGGCGAGGACGTCGCTGTCGGCGCAGGTGGTGTAGCCCATGAAGTTCCTGCGGAGGGTGCGGGCGGCGCGGGCACGGCAGAGCTCGTCATCCTCGAGGGCGAAGTGGTCGAGCCCCACGTGGACGTAGCCCGCGGCCTGGAGGCGCCGGACGGAGGTCTCCAGGAGTGCGAGCCGCTCCGCCGCCCCGGGCAGCTCCTCGGGCTGGAAGACTCCCTGGTGCTTCTTCATCGTCGGGACGTGGGCGTAGCCGAAGAGAGCGATGCGGTCCGGGCGCAGCTCCTCGATCCGATCGAGCGTCCGCTGGAAGCGGTCCACCGTCTGAAGCGGCAGCCCGTACATGAGGTCGACGTTGACGCTCACGAAGCCCCGCGCCCGGGCCTCGAGGATCAGATCCCTGGTCTCCTCGAACGACTGCCGGCGGTTGATGCGCTTCTGGACGGCGGGGTCGAAGTCCTGAACGCCCATGCTGACCCGGTTGAACCCGAGGCGGGCCAGGGTGCGGATCTGCTCGATGCTGGTGACCGCGGGGTGGATCTCGATCGAGGCCTCGATGCCGGGCCTCCAGGGGAGGCGCGTCTGGATGGCAGCCGCGAGCCGCCCGAGCTGTTCCGGGTCGAGGTACGTCGGGGTGCCGCCGCCCAGGTGGACCTGGACGATCTCCGGCCGCGCGGGGAGAAGCGCGGTCACGCGATCGAGCTCCAGCTCCAGCGTCCGGAGGTATCGCTCGACGAGCGACGTGCTCCGGGTCACGAGCATGTTGCAGCCGCAGTAGTAGCAGAGCTTCCGGCAGAACGGGACGTGCACGTAGATCGAGGCGGGGCGCGTGCCCGCGCTGCGGAAGGTCTCGCGCGCCTCGGCCTCGCCGAACCTCGATTCCCAGTGATTGGCAGGTGGATAGCTGGTGTAGCGGGGGACGGGAATCCGGCCGTACCGCTCCAGCAGCGCGTGGTCGATCCCGACCGGGTCTGCCACCTGGGCCGCCTGAGCTCGGGCCTCCATCAGCCCTGGCGTGGTTGCAAGCGAGGTGCCCGGCCGGATTGACGCCGTGGTCGGCTCCGGAGACGCGTGGACTGCGGGTCCGGAGAGGGTGCGGCGCACGGATTGCGCGCGGGGGCGGGGCCCGTGTCGGGACGCGCCTGAATCCGGGTGCTTGTCCGCCCCTGCGTGCCGTCGCGCCGCTGAGGTGGGCTGCGCACCCGCGCGCGTCGTGGTGCACGCCGCAGCGGCGGCGTCGAGCGAACCCGGAGCGCGCGCGTGGGGCTTCTGGAGCGACGGGCGCGGCAGTCCGGCTCTCTCCCGCGTCCGCGTCGCACGAGCGCGGAGCCGATTCTCAACGGCGTGGACGCGTCCCGGCGGCGCGAGCGCGTAGCCGGGTCTCAGCGGCGCCTGTGCGCCGATCGGTTCGAGGCGGCCTTCTGGGGGGCCTTGCGGCGGCGATTCGGGAGCGGCTTCGGACGTCGCCGAAGCTGCTGCAGAAGGGCGTGTCCGCGCGGAGAGAGCTCGTAGCCGACCTCGAAGCTCTGGGTGAGACCGAGACGCTTCAGCTTCCGAACGTCCACCTTGAAGGGATCGCGCTCGCGGCCGAGGCTCGCAGCGAGCACCGAGGCAGCGACCCGTGGTCGACGCCCGATGAGCCGGAGCGTGGGGATCGTCCAGTCGCCGAGGCGCTCGAGCCGGCGCGCGAGCGCCTCGACTTCCTCCGGGGTGAGCCGGTCGTCGAGGGCGATCTCGATCCGATCTCCGTCGCCGCCGTGATGGAGAGCAACCCGCCAGACCTCGGTGTCGGCCGTGAGCGGCCCGGCAGGCCCCTCGGACATGAACCCGAGGAGCTCGTCTCGTGACGCAAATCCCGCCGTGTGCGCCTCGTCCTCGGTGATCGCCCGAACGGGCACCCGATCGACCGTGTCGACCTCGAGCACTCCGATCGGATGGCAGCGGTATCGGCCGCCGGGCCGGACGTGGGGCTTCTCCCAGCGCCGGAAGGTGAGGCGGACGGAGCCGTCGACGAGGCCGGCGTGGAAGCGTTTCTGGAAGAGCAGCATCCGGAGCGGAGGATGGCTCAGGCCTGTGCCACCCGGCCGAGGAAGAGCATTTCCCCGGTCTCTCGGTCGCGGAGAATGAACGGGAATGGGTGATTCGAGTCACCCGAAGAACACGCTGTCTCCGAGCACGTCCACCACCTGGTGCCCGATCCAGGCCGGCCACAACGAGCGCTGCTTCACGAGCACCCAGCAGCCGGCCGCGGAGCTGACGAAGATCAGCGCCTGCAGCGCCCAGGAATACTGGGTGTGCACCCCGGCGAAGAGGGCACTGGTGACCAGCGCAGCGGCGAGGCGGCTGGAGGTCACCCGGACCGAGACCGCGAAGAGGAAACCGCGGTACACCCATTCCTCGTAGAAGTTCGAGAACAGGTTCCCGAGGAACGACCAGCCGCTCATCGGATGCCACGCCAGCGCGGAATGCCCGGGTGGCATTGCGCCCAGCGCATGGAGCACGAGCAGCACGACGAGGTCGAACAGGAATACCCCGATCCCCAACGCTCCGCCCCAGGCGATCACCCTTCGAGGGGGACCACGAAGTACGCTCGCCGGCGAGGCCAGCCAGCCCAGCCGGGCGAACAGCCACCACACGCCCCAGCAGGTCAGCGCGCTCACGGTCGTGTACAGGAGCACGTGCTCGAACGTGACCCAGGGTCCACGAAACGGTGGATGCTGGAACCAGGCCCGGACGGCGGCGCGCCAGAAACCACTGATCCAGCGGCCGCCCGCGACCGCGAGCACCGCTCCAGCGACGAGCAGGGCGCGCTGCTCC
Organism: Myxococcaceae bacterium; assembly: GCA_035646995.1. Taxonomy (GTDB): domain Bacteria; phylum Myxococcota; class Myxococcia; order Myxococcales; family Myxococcaceae; genus RPRB01. The sequence continues at coordinate 8,104 of DASROG010000444.1, read as the reverse complement.
CAGGGGACCGGCGCGAGGGGAGCATCGTAGGGCGACGACCCCTCGCCGGTTGCGATCGTCTGGGGCACGGGAAGCAGCTTGCTTACCTCCCGGCACCCAGACGCGCGCTTCCGTCTTCGATTTCGTGGGCAGCCCGCAGGAGTCCCGAGGTCTGGCCGATTTGCGGAGGCCTGGCTCAGGCCTGCGCCACCCGGCCGAGGAAGAGCACGGTCCCGGTCTTGCGGTCACGGAGAACGAAGAGGACTTCCTGTCCATGCTGGATCCAGAGGTCGTTGACCACCCGGAGCTCGACCGCCGCCTGGCGCGAGGGGAGGAGCATCCGCAGGAGATCAGCGCTCGCCTCGATGATCCGCCGCTCCGGCATGGAGATGCCCAGCGCCCCGAGTCGCTCGGAAGCGGTCTCACCACGGGCCGCAATCGCGAGACTCTGCAGCACCGCCGAGATGCTGAACGGGGAGTAGACGAGGTTCCCCGGAGCTCGACCGAGCAGGCCAACGAGCCGGGCCGCCAGGGCGGTCTGGCCCCGGACGAGTTCTGCGGTGTCGTCGCTCATGGGCGGATGATGCCTGGGGACGGAAGCGGCTGCACCGCGAAGCTGAGAGTGTGCAGCAGCGTGGCGGCGAGGAGCCCCGCATCGTGAGATGTCGGGGGCGAGGTGTCTGGCGCGTCGACCGGCGCCTCGACTGCGGGGCCCCCGGGTCACGAGGTGTCGGGAGGGAGATGCTGGCGTTTCGACCGGCACCTCGAGCGCGGGGAGGCCGCGGCCACGGGGAGGGTGCCGCGTCCTTCGACAACGTCGGGACTGCTTTCCTGAAGAGGGTGCCCCGGGGGTGAGGGCGTTGGAGGCTCAGGACGCAATAGCCTCCAGGCACTGACTCTGCGTGACCCAGGGACCAGAAATCCGGGAGATACAGCTCCGGCACTCGCACGCTGTGTGGTCGAAATTGCTATTGCGTCGTGAGCCCGAGACCCCCTCGGGGGGGATGGGGGTCAGCCGGGCGCATCCGGGCGGCATGGGTCTCGCGTCGGCCGTGCGCCGTGGACCTCTCACTGCGCCTTGCCGGGGATGTCGACCCGCCTCCGTCCAGTGGACCGGACGGGTGCATCTGTGGCGCGGTGCGGATGCTCTCGCGCCGCGTCAGCGCTCCCCTCGAGCGCATGCTGGCAGGGCACGGCGTGACCCTGACCGAGTTCCAGCTGATGCAAGCTGCACTCGATGCCGGCGAGTGCGATCGAGCTTGCGCATCGAGCGTCTCGACCCGGCGCCGGTCGGGCGTTCGCTGGCTCGGATGCGAGAGCGAGGCGTCGCGGTGCGCGGGTCCTGCCGCCGATTCGCCCGGTGGTCCTTGACCGACGCGGGGAGGATGCATCTCGAGGTACTCGACCCGCTCTGGGACGGAGTGAACGCGACGATCCGAGAGACACTCGGAGGAGATCTCGCGAGCAAGATCGTCCGATACGTGGATGCGGCGACCGGTCCGCGTCGGCGGGAGCATCGCGGCTGGACGGATGATTGACGGCGAGGCCGCGGATCCTCAGGCGGAGACCCGAGCGCGCCGAATTCACGCTGGGCCCGGGTGAGTGCAGCGCGGCCAGAGGCCGTACTCGAGAGCGCCTCAGGAGCGCAACGAGACGGACCGTGAGCCGACGCAGCTGACGGTCGGCTCAGCTCGCGGGTCCCACCGGCCCGAGGAACCGCGCGATCAGCTCCCGGACCTCACGGGCGGACAGGTCCCTGACCGGATGCGTGGTCCCTCCTGCTCCGAGAGGCAGACGACCCGGGCGAGGATTCATCCGCCGGGACGGGTGACAGCGGCTCCGGGGGGGACGAAAGTGGGACCGATGCGGCTGGCCCTGCTCACCGACCTGCACGCGAACCTCGAGGCTCTCGAGGCCGTGCTGGAGCACGCGCACCGGCAAGGAGCGGAGCAGTTCGCCTTCCTCGGCGATCTGGTCGGTTACGGAGCGGACCCCGGGCCGGTGGTGGATCGGGTCGAGGCCGCGGTCGCCACGGGCGCCCTGGCCATCAAGGGGAACCATGACGAGGCCGCCACCCGCGGACCGCCTCCGTCGATGGTGCCCGACGCAGCGCGAGCGGTGACCTGGACCCGCGAGCACCTCACCCGGGAACAGCTGGCGTTCCTCGCCGGGCTCCCTCTGACCGTCGAGCGGGGAGAGCGGCTCTTCGTGCACGGCAGCGCCGTGGACCCGGCCCACTGGATCTACGTGCTCTCGGCCCCCGACGCGGGGCGGAGCCTCCGGGCGGTGCGGGCGCGCGAGGTCTTCTCCGGTCACACGCACACCCCGGCCCTGTACCACCTCGCGGCGGACGGCGCGATCGGTGCGTTCAAGCCGGTGCCGGGCACGCGGATCAAGCTGACTGCCTTCCACCGCTGGCTGGTGATTCCCGGCTCGGTGGGCCAGCCCCGGGACGGAAACCCCGCCGCGTGCTACGCGATGCTGGACGACGTCGCGGACATCCTCGTGTACCACCGCGTGCCGTACGACGCCGAGCGCGCGGCCCGGAAGATCCGCGCCGCTGGCCTCCCCGGCGACCTCGGCGCACGGCTCGAGCTGGGGGGCTGAGCATGGGAGCACGCCGGTGAGCAATCAGCGGCTCGAGCGCGGCGCGGTCATCGACGGCTATACCCTGGAGGAGCGCATCCACAAGGGGAGCATGGCCACGCTCTGGCGGGTGTCCACGCCGGGCCAGCCGCCGCTGGTGATGAAGATGCCCCTCCTTCGCGAGGGCGACGATCCCACGGCGATGGTGGGCTTCGAGGTGGAGCAGATGATCATGCCCACCCTCCAGGGCCCTCACGTCCCGCTGTTCATTGCCTCGGGCGACTTCTCCGCCCAGCCGTACATCGTGATGGAGCACATCCGCGGCGACTCGCTCCGTGGGTGGTTCGAGCGGACACCGCTGGACAGCGAGGAGGTGGCTCGGATCGGCGCCCAGATCGCCACCGCGCTCCATTCCCTGCATCGCCAGCACGTCATCCACCTCGACCTGAAGCCGAGCAACGTCATGTTCCGCGACACCGGCGAGGCGGTGCTGATCGACTTCGGCTTCTCGCGCCACGATCGGCTTCCAGATCTCCTGGCCGAGCAGTTCCGTCTGCCGATGGGAACGGCTCCCTACATCTCCCCGGAGCAGGTGCTGCGGATCCGCAACGACCCGCGCAGCGACATCTTCGCCCTCGGCGCCGTGCTCTATCATCTCGTCACCGGTGAACGCGCCTTCGGGCTTCCGACCAGCATCACCGGTCTACGGAGGCGGCTCTATCGGGACCCGGTTCCCCCGCGGGCGCGAAACCCGAGCTGTCCCGCCTGGCTTCAGGAGATCATCCTCCGCTGCCTAGAGCCCGACCCTCGCGAGCGCTACCAGAGCTCGGCGCAGGCGCTCCTGGCACTGCGGAACCCCGGCCAGGTCCCGCTGACCGCGCGCGCCCGGAAGCTCCGCCAGGACGGCACGGTCGCGGTCACCCGGCGATGGATGCGCACCCTCGGCGCTGCCCACGCCGAGAGCTGGCAGTCCACGGCAGTGCAGATTGCCCGCTCGCCGGTGGTGGTCGTGGCGCTGGATCTTCTCGGGAGCACGGAGGCGCTCCTGACCAGCATCCGGACCACCAGCGAACGAGTGCTGAGCATGCATCCGGGGGCACGCCTGGCCTGCGTCACGGTGCTCCGGACCTCCCGGCTGGCGGTGGACGTCACCGTGGACGAGGAGGGCCGGAACCTCCGCGTTCTCCGCCTGGTCGAGCTCAAGGACTGGGCCCGCCCGCTGGGCCTCGCCGAGGCCCGGCTGACGTACCACGTGCTGGAAGGGCCGGACCCGGCCTCGGTCCTGGTGGACTTCGTGCGCGAGAATCACGTCGACCACGTGGTGATCGGCGCGCGCGGGGCCTCGCCGATACGGCGCTATTTGGGCAGCGTCTCGGCGCACGTCGTGGCCGAGTCCCCCTGCACGGTGACGGTGGTGAAGGTGCCCCAGGCCGAGGACGAGGAGGAGGACGAGGAGGCCGAGGCCTCGTAAACCGTTGCTTCCGCGGCGGGGCTGTTGCTGAACTCCGGGTCACTCCGGAGGGAGGGCTCCTGGACCGGAAGCGCTGGGCTCGCGTCGGGCGGCTGCTGCTCCTGCTGGGGGCGGCGGTCGCGCACGCCCAGCAGGAGGCGCGTCAGCCGGCGTCGCCGTCCGTCGAGACGCTCGGTGTCCGCTGGACGTTCTCCGGCGAGCTGGTGCTCAACGCCAACTACAACAGCCACACCATGGTGGTGGGGAGCATCCCCGGCTTCGTGCAGATCCGTTCCGTCGCCACCACCGCTCAGTTCAACGTCTCCCCGGGGAACACCTTCCTCGCGGTGACCGCCACTCCACCACGGTTCGGCGCGGTCCAGCTCGAGGCGAGGTTCGACATGGACTTCCGGAGCAACGCGCCGTACCTCAACGAGAACGCCTTCCTGCCGCTGGTCCGCGACCTGTACCTCCAGGCCACCTGGACCCGGCTGCGCCTCCTGATCGGGCAGGCGCAGGACGTGCTGTCGCCGCGCGCCTCGGCGACGCTGAACTTCTACCCGCTCTCCTATCTGCCCGGGGACATCGGCGACTACCGGCCCCAAGTCCGTGTGGAGTGGCGGCAGCCGGTCTCGGATGTGTTCGAGATCGCGTTGCAGACCGCCATCGCCCAGGCGGTGCAGACCTTCCAGGTGGGCGGCACCCTCCAGGCGACGCAGACCGGATTGCCCGACTTCGAGGGTCATCTCGGGTTCGCCTTCGGGCGAGAGCGCCCCGATGGAGGGCCGCGCCTGTTCGAGTGCGGGATCGCCGGACACGTCGGCCGGCGCCAGGTTGTGCTCCAGGAGGCGGGAAGCGCCGCGCCCGGTGAGGTGCGCCAGTACGGAACGTGGTCCTTCGTCGCCGACGGCTCGCTCCGCCTCGGCGACACGACGCTCATCGAGGGCGAGTACTTCATCGGCCAGCTGCTGGGAGACTACTCGGGGGCCATCCTCCAGACGGTGGACCCGGTGAAGAAGGTGCCCATCCGCGCTCGAGGCGGATGGGTGCAGCTGTCCCAGCAGCTCGGGACCCGGTGGACGGTGCACCTCGGATTCGGCACCGACGACCCCTTCGACCAGGATCTGGCCACCGGCGAGCGGAGGACCAACACCGAGGTCTTCGGGAACGCGCTGTTCCGCATCGTCGGTGGGCTCCGGGTGGGCCTCGAGCTGAGCTGGTGGGCGACGCAGTGGGTGGACAACCCGACAGCGGCCGCGGTCCGCGTGGAGACCGCCGTGCTCTACGCGTTCTGAGCAGGTCACTTCTTCGCCTTCAGCGGCGTCGGCTCCGGCTTGCTGCTGGCCTCCGTCTTTCCGGCGTAGCGCCGCTTGAGCGATTCCTGAAGGCCGAGCGAGAACCCGTTCTCGATCACCTTCTCCAGCCGCGGGGGCAGCTGGAGCTTGGGGTCGGTCAGGTCGTCCCGGATGGCGATGGCCCCGCTGGCGCGGGTTCCCTCGGTGGGCCCGGAGCTGGCGAGGGCGATCTTCCCGAAGAAGACCTTGAGCGCGCTGCCCACGTCCCCGTCGGACTGGACCTCGGTCCCCACCAGGTGGGGGTCGACCGTCCCGGTCAGCCTCCCCGCCTCGCAGCGGAAGCTCATCTTCATCGAGTAGCTGCCGGGAGTGAGGGTGACGTCCTTCTTCGGCGACAGGTACGCATTGAGCTGCGAGGGATCGAAGTCCTCGCCCCCTGCGCTTCCGGCGAAGGTGAGCCGCTCCGCCCAGGGGTCGGCCGTCACCGCGAACCACAGCGTCCCCTTGCGGGCGATTCTCCCGCGCGCAGCAACCACCAAGGGACCGTCCACCAGGCCAGGCCGCGAGCCGAGTTTCTCCAGGGTGGCCTCGATGTCGTGCGCCCAGAGCATCGGCCAGCCCTCCTTGCGGACCCAGGCGTAGAGGACCTCCGAATCGCGAAGCTGGGCGCGCTCGATCACCGCCCGGACGGGGACCAGCTCGGTGAGGGAAGGCAGAGGGGTGTCCGGCCCCGGCTTGGGCTCCTCGAGCACGAACTTGACCCGCTCGCCGTCGAGGTTTCCCGCGAACACGCCGCGAAGAAGGGGCGTCCACCGTAGGGTGACGGTGAGCCGCTCGGCGTAGAGGACCGGTTCCTTCAGCAGCGCGTCCTTCAGCGTGATCTTCAGCCGGGTGATGGTGTAGCGGAGCGGGAAGAGCGAGACCTGCACGTCCTGGAAATCGCCCCGCGCGTCCTTCATCCCCCGGAGGGCCTCGCGCGTCTTGCTTCGCGCCAGCGGCGGGAGCGCGATCGCGGCCACGAGCAGCACCAGCGCCACCACGCCCAGGAGGACGAGGAGCAGCGTTCGCAGAACCCGTCCTGTCCGGGGGTGGGTCACCCCCGGGAAGATGGGTGCGGGACCCCAGGGGATCAACTCAGTTCCAGAGGTTTCGAAGCGCGCCTCTCACCTCGGGGAGGAGGAAGGCGTCCTCGGCGGGAGGCTCGGCCCGGGGTGTCCGGGGGAATGCGGTGCGCCGCTCAAAGGCGGCCGCGACGGGCGGCGGGAGGAACCGGGTCAGCTGGGCCAGGGCGTGGCGGCCGCCGAGGCCGGCCGGGCGATCGAACCAGCGCAGGGGAAAGGTCACCGAGAGGTGCCGCCGGGCCCGGGAGAGCGCCACGTAGAAGAGCCGCAGCTCCTCGTCGATCTCCTCCGGGCTCCCGGTGGTCAGGTCCGAGGGGATGTTCCCGTCGGCGGCGTGGAGCAGGTAGACCGCGTCGAACTCCAGCCCCTTGGCGGAGTGGATGGTGCTGAGCACCAGGTAGTCGTCGTCGAGGGAGGGAGGACCGGCGAGGTCCTGGGTAGAGCGGGGTGGCTCCAGGGTCAGCTCGCCGAGGAAGGCGCTCCGGTCGGCGAATCCGGCGGCGAGCTGCTCGAGCTGCTCGAGGTCACGGAGCCGGGCCGGCACGTGGTCGTACCGCTCCTCGCACAGCGGGGCGTAGAAGGCGCGGATCCGGTGGAGCTGCACGGGGAGGGCAGGGGGCGCCGGCGCCGCCAGCTCGCGATAGAGCGTGACCAGCGCCGCCCAGCGGGCGCGCGCCGGGGATGGCACCCGAGCGCCGTCGTCCCAGGTCGCGAAGCCGCCGGTGCGCTGCACCGGCTCGAGCAGGGTGCGTGCCGTCCTCGGGCTGCTCCCCGGCGTCGGCCCGAGGACGCGGGTGCCGGCCAGGAGATCGCGCGGGTTCTCCGCGAGCCGGAGGAAGGCCAGCAGATCCCGCACGTGGGCGGTCTCCACGAAGCGCAGCCCCCCGTACTTGTGGAAGGGGATGCCGCGCCGGCCGAGCTCCACCTCGAGCTGGAGGCTGTGGTGCGAGGCGCGGAAGAGGACCGCCTGGCGCCGGAGGTCCATGCCCTGCTCGCGCCGCTCGAGAATGCGTCCCAGCACGTACTCGGACTGCTCCGCCTCGTCGGCGCAGGTGACGAGCTCCGGACGCTCGCCGGATGGCTTGCGCGACCAGAGGTCCTTCAGATGCCGCTCGCGGGCCTGGGCGATGACCCGGTTGGTGGCCAGGAGCAGCTCGGGCGTGCTCCGGTAGTTCTCGGCGAGCACCACCGTCCGTGCCCCGGGGTGCCGGGCGGGAAAGTCGAGGATGTTGCGCACCGTCGCCGCGCGGAAGCCGTAGATGGCCTGGGCGTCGTCGCCCACCACCATGAGGCCGGCGCCGTCGGGCTTGAGCGCCAGCAGGATGGCCGCCTGCAGCGCGTTGGTGTCCTGGTATTCGTCCACCAGCACATGGTCGAAGCGGTCGCCGATATCGCGCGCCAACTCCGGCACCTTCATCACCTCGCCCCAGTAGAGCAGCAGGTCGTCGTAGTCGAGCACGTGCTGCGCCTGCTTCGCCTCGACGTAGGCATCGAAGAGAGCGCGCAGCTCGGTCTCCCAGGAGGCGCACCATGGGAATTGCTTGCGGAGCACCTCGTCGAGCGGCTCGGCGGCATTGACGGCGCGCGAGTAGATCGACAGGCACGTGCCCTTCAGCGGAAAGCGCTCGCCCTTCTCCGACAAGCCGAGGTCATGCCGCACCACGTTCATCAGG
>DASROG010000443.1:0-6625 GCA_035646995.1 Myxococcaceae bacterium | reverse complement strand
GTGCAGCGCCACCATCTCCGGGCCCTCGAGCACCTCGAGGATGCGCCGCTCGGCGAAGACGGTGAACCCCTCGTTCAGCCAGAAGTCCTCGGCGCTGGCGTTGGACACGAGGTTCCCGGTCCAGCTGTGTGACAGCTCGTGCGCCACCACGCTCACCAGCGACCGGTCCCCGGTGAGGAGCGTGGGGGTGAGGAAGGTGAGCCGCGGGTTCTCCATCCCGCCGTAGGGGAAGGAGGGCGGGAGCACCAGGAGGTCGAAGCGTCCCCAGGGGTAGGGCCCGAAGAGGGCCTCGGCCGAGGTGAGCATCCGGTCCACGCCGGCGAACTCGTGGGCCGCCCGACCGACGACCGAGGGCTCGGCCCAGACCCGGCTCCGGGGGCCGAGGTCCCGCGACGCGACGTCGCCCACCGCGAAGGCGAGGAGGTAGGGCGGGATGGGCTCGTCCATCCGGTAGCGCTCGACGGCCCGGTCCCCGCGCACCTCGCGGTCCACCGCGGCGGCCGCCATCAGGGCCCGGAGCGCCGCGGGAACGGTGAGCTCCGCCTCGTAGGTGATGCGCAGGCGCGGCGTGTCCTGGAGCGGCACGACCGAGCGGGCGTGGATCGCCTGACACTGGCTGTAGAGGAAGGGCGACTTTCCCCCGGCGGTCTGCTCGGGCTCGAGCCACTGCAGCGCCGAGGCGTCGGCGCCGGTGCGGTACCCGACGACGCAGGTGTCCACGCCCGGGGGCAGCTCGACCCGGAGCCGCTCGCCGAGGATGGGCTCGGACGGCCCGAGCTCGAACGAGAGCGGCCGTCCGTCCAGGGCGGTCACCGACTCGACCACCAGCCCCCGGCTGTCGAGGTCCACCGGCGAGCCGCCGCGATCGAAGCGGAGGGTGGCCGTGCCCCGGAGCGTCCGCCCCGCGAAGTCCACCTCGACCTTCCAGGAGAGGTGCAGCTGGTGCGGCTGCGTCAGGTCGGTGTGGCTGTGCGGGTCCAGTCGGGCCATCGTCGGCGGGCTCCCTCTCAGTCGCGGGCGTCGCCGCGCACCGGGATGCCGGCCAGGGCCAGCACCCGGAGCGCGTTGGTGCTCTGCACCACTCCTTGCCGCAGGGTGTAGTCGAAGCGCATCCGGCCGTCCTCCAGGACGTCCTGGAAATGCACCGGGACCAGCGTGCTCCCCGGCACCCGCGCCAGCTCGGCCAGTGACAGGTCGTGAGTGGTCACCGCGCCGATGCAGCCGGTCTGCACCAGCAGCCGGAGCACCTCCTCGGAGGCCAGCCGGCGCTCGCGGGTGTTGGTCCCCAGCAGCATCTCGTCCACCAGGACCAGCGCGGACCTCGGATGCGCGGCGGCGCCCTCGAGCACCTGCTTCAACCGTCGCACCTCGGCGTAGAAGAACGAGACGCCCTGCTCCAGGGAGTCATGGACGCGCATGCTGGTCCAGGTGTGCAGGGCCGAGAGCGAGAGGCGCCGCGCGGAAACCGGGCCTCCCGCCAGCGCGAGCACGGCGTTCAGCCCGATGGCCCGGAGCAGCGTGGACTTCCCGGACATGTTCGAGCCGGTGACCAGGAGGAGCTGGCCCGGCCGTTCCAGCGAGACGTCGTTCGGCACGGCGTCGTCGAGGAGCGGGTGGGAAAGCCGCTCGGCGACGAGGCGCGGGCCGGCCTCGGTCACCTCGGGCATCGCCAGGTCCGGCCGGTCATGGAGGTAGCCGCCGAGACAGGCCAGGGCCTCGACGTCGGCCAGCCGGTCCAGCCATCCCGCCACCTCGCGTCCGTTTCGACGGCGCCAGTCGTCCAGCCGGAAGAAGACGTGCAGGTCCCAGAGGGTGAGGACGTTCACCACGATGTGCAGCTGGTTCCGTCGCTGCTCGGCCAGGGACGACAGCCGCGCCAGCTGACGCATGGCGGTGCTCGGGGCGACGGCTCGCTCCGTCCCGCGCGCGAGCGCCCGGAGCTCGGGGGAGGTGAAGGGCTCCTCCTCCATCCGCAGGAACGCCCGGGCGAGCCGGTCCGCCCCACGCTGCCCCAGCTCGAGGCCCTCGAAGCTCCGGGCGATGCCGCGGCGGGCGCGGAGCAGCATCGCGGCGGGGAGCAGCAGGAAGAGCCAGGGCAGCTCCCCGGCCAGGAGGTCCATCGCCGCTCCGGCCACGACCAGCGCCCAGAGCAGCGGCACCACGGGGGCGAGCGGCCGCATCCACCGCACCTCGTCCATGGAGGCCGGCGACTCGGCCCAGGCGATGAAGGCCCGCGGCGAGACACGCGCGTTGCCCCCCAGGCGGCCCTCCACCGCGAGGTCCCGGCGGAAGAGCGGACGGGTGGCGAGCTCCTCCACCTGCCGCTGTCGATGGTGCACCTCGTCAGGCGTGGCGGGCGTGGAGAGCCAGTCCGCGAGCCGCTGCTCCCCGTGTGCGGTCGCGGCCTCGTCGAGCAGCTGGAACAGCGAGCCGTGGCCGAACACGTCGAGGTCGAGCGCGTAGGGATGGTCGGCGAGCTGCTCGAGCGGGGGTCCTCCGGGAGGGTGCGCATGCCAGGCGCCGGTCAGCCGGTCCTCGCCGCGCTGGTGATAGGCCGCCTCGGCCCGGGCGCGGGCCTCGGCCTGGAGCAGCCGCCCGTGCCAGAGGGCGAGCGCGCCGTAGGCAAAGGCCGCGGCGATCGCCGGGAGGTACCCCCAGGTCGGCAGGCGGTGGAAGACGGTGAGGAGGAGGAACGCCGCCGAGGCGAGGAAGGCGACCACCCGGACGTTGGCCACGCCCGCCATGCGGCGGTCGAGCGCGCTCGCCACGGCCTCCGCCCGGGCGCGCTCGTCGCGGTGACGCTGGGCCGCCTGGGCCCTGGTCTCGGGAAGGGTCGGCACGGGGCGAGGGAGACTGCCACCGTGGGAGGGCTGGCGGCGAGCCCTCTCGCGCCCGTGCCTGGCTGCGCTCGTCTCCGGGGGGCTACTTCTCGGCGGCGGCGATCTTCCGGAGCGCCTTCTGATCGCGGACGCAGAGGATACGGCCCACGTTCCCGAGCATCCCGTCACGCTTCATCTCGTTGATGAGCGTGGACACGAAGGAGCGCGAGGCGCCGACCAGATCCGCCAGGTCCTGCTGGGTGATGCCGCGGAGGTCGGTCTCGCCGCCGTGCGGGCAGCGCTCCCCGTGGGCCTCGGCCAGGGTCAGCAGGGTGTCCGCCAGGCGCGCCGGCACCTCCTTGAAGGTCAGCCCCAGCACGCGCTTCCGGAGCGAGCGGACCCGCTCGGCGTAGGCGCGCACCACGTCCACCGCCAGGGTGGGCCGGGCCTCGAGCTGGGCGCGGAAGTCACGCCCCTCGATGCTCCACACCTCGGCCTCGCCGGCCGCGACCGCCAGCTCCTCGATGGGGGTCCCTTCCGGACGGAACAGCTCACCGAAGAGGTCGCCGGGGCGAAGGATGGAGACCACCGAGCGCTGGCTGTTCCGGCCCAGCCGCATGAGCCGGACGCGGCCGGTCTTGAGCAGGTAGACCCGGTCACTCGCGTCCCCGGGGCGGTAGATGACCGCGTTGTGGGGGAAGGTCTCGACCTTGAAATAGCCCTTGAAGTCGATCGCCTCCTGGGGAGCCGAGACCTTGTTCGGCGTCACCAGCATTCCCGAGGAGGTGGTCTGCAGCGGGGGGACGACGTTGGAGCCGATGGGCCCCAGGGGCCGGTTGTAGCCATGCATGGTCGGAGGTCCTCTTGCGGGATGTCGTGTGCGAGGGCTCATTCCAAGACGCGTGCCGTGGCCCGTGGTCGGGTGCGACAGCCGGCAAACGTTTGAAACTCATATAACTTGCCGGCTGGTGGGACAGGCAGCGCCGTCGGATGACACGAGGAGTTGAACGAAACGTTTGAACGTCCTGAAACGGACTGAACGAAACGTTCAATCCCGGTGTCAACCGTTTCAGCGCGGACAGTTTCCGTCAACCGACAGTCTTGAGCGAAGGCTTCACAGAACGTGCAGCGTATTTCGCGAGCTTTCGCTCGAGCGTGGGCCTGCTGATCCCGAGCATCTGGCAGGCCCGTCCCTTGTGGCCGCGGGTCAGCACGAGCGCCCGCTCGATCAGCTGACGTTCGGCCTCCTCCAGGGTGGGCAGCGGAGCGTCCGCGGCCCCCAGCCAGCTCGGCGGCTCCAGCTCGGTTCCGGAAGGCGCGACCTCGTCCCGGGGAAGGCTCTCGGCCAGCAGCACCTCCCCCGGGGAGAGGACGACCGCCCGGGTGAGGACGTTCTCCAGCTCCCGGACGTTGCCCCTCCACGGAAGCCGGACCAGCGCCTCCATCACCTCGGGGGGCACGCGGGTCACCCGCTTGTGGACCCGGCCGTTGATTCGCTCGAGGAGGCTCTTCACCAGCAGCGGGATGTCGTCCCGTCGTTCGCGGAGCGGCGCCACGTGGAGGGCGATGACCCGGAGCCGCTGGTACAGGTCTTCGCGGAAGCGGCCGGCCTTCACCTCCTCGGCCAGGTCGCGGTGCGTGGCGGCGATGACCCGGGCCAGCAGCGGGATGCGCTTGGTTCCGCCCACGCGCTCGAACTCGCGCTCCTGGAGGACGCGGAGCAGCTTGGCCTGCAGCTGGGGCGAGAGGTCGCCGATCTCGTCGAGGAAGACAGTCCCATCGCCGGCCACCTCGAACTTGCCGGGCTTGGTGGTGGCGGCTCCGGTGAACGCGCCGCGCTCGTGCCCGAACAGCTCGGACTCGAGAAGCGTCTCGACGATGGCCGAGCAGTTGATTCCCACGAAGGGCCGCGGGTCGTCGAACGAGTAGTTGTGGATGACCCGGGCCACCAGCTCCTTGCCCGTCCCGGACTCTCCGGTGACCAGCACCGTGGCCCGGGGCGCAGCGGCCACCTTGCCGATCTCCTTCACCAGCTGCTGCATCACCGGCGTCTGGCCCACCAGGTCTCCGAGGCGGGCGGGGAGCGCGGTCTCGAGCTCCGCGCTCGCGGCTCGGCGGCTGAGCTGGCGGACGCTGAGGGCGCGATTGATGACCAGGTCCAGCGCGGCGGGGTCGGAGAACGGCTTGTGGATGTAGTCGAACGCTCCGAGCTTCATCGCCCGGATGGTGCTCTCCATGTCGTGGTACGCCGTGACCAGGACGATGGGTGCGTCGCCGCAGACGGCCTTCATGTCCTCGATGAGGTCCAGGCCGCTCCGGTCGGGGAGCATCATGTCCAGCACCACCAGCGAGGGGGCGGCCTCCCGCGCCTTCTCCAGCCCGGCAGCTGCGGTGGTCGCGGTGACCACCTGGAAGCGCGGCTGCCCGTCCTTCTCCGCCTCCTCGAAGTGGAGGGTGAGCGACTCGAGCAACGAGACGTCGTCATCGACGAGGAGGAGCGTGTCCATGGTCAGGCGGCCCTCGCGAAGTCGAGACGGAAGAACACGCCGCGAGTGGGTGGTGAGGCGGCCACCGCGGTGACCTCTCCGCCCTGTTGCTGCAGAACGCGGCGAAGCGCGGCCAGCGACAGGCCGGCCCCCCGGGCCAGGCGGGAGCCGAAGGGCTCGAACACCCGCGCCTGGTCGCCGGGCTCGAGCGCGGCGTGCTCGTCGAGCAGCTCCACCTCCACCCCGCGCTCCGACTGCCGCAGGGTGACCAGCAGCGGCTGCCCCTCCTCCAGGCTCGCGGCGACGTTGAGGAGAAGCTGGGCCAGCACCGGACGGAGCCGCACGCCATCGGAGCGCACCCGGGGCAGCCCGTCGACGCCCACCAGCTCGAGCTGGATGCTGCGCTCGGCCAGGTCGTGCTCGATGAGGCCGGTGGACTCCTGGATCAGCTCCGGGAGCGACCAGGTGTCCAGCGCGAGCGGCGCCTCGCGCCCATACTCGCTCAGCATCCAGAGCATCCGCTCCAGGGTGCGGATCTCCCGCAGAGCGATGGTGAGCCGGCGCTGATCGCGCGCCGAGAGGCCCTCGTTCCGGGCGAGCGTCTGCACCGCCATCTTGACGCTGGAGAGCGGGTTGCGGAGCTCGTGGCTGAGAGAGCTGGAGAGCCGCGAGATCTGCAGCGGCGGCGCGCCCTCGAGCAGCGTCCCGAGGTCGTGTACCCGGGCCTCCACCGTCCTCCCGCCGGTCTCCATGCCCACCCGGAGCCAGCGAGCCGTGCCGGCAGGATCGGGCCCGGTGCGGACGAACTCCACCCCCCCGCCCTCGCGCGCACGGGTGTCGAGAGCGCGCGCGGTGGCCGCGTCGACGCCGAGGGCAGTCGCCACCGCCATGCCGGGGGCGGGCGGCGGGCAGCCGGGGAGCGCGCCGTCGCCGGTCAGCAGCGACAGCTCCTCATCCCAGCGGATGCGGAGCGGCAGGCTCCACGCCGGATCACCCATGGGAGCTGCAAGCTTAGTCCCCCCCGTTCACACATGCTCGGCCCGGGGCGGCACCGGTTACAGTGGTGTCCGCATGGAAGGCCGCCTGCTGGTCAAGGATTGCACGCTGCTGGACCGTGGCGCCCTCCACCTGCACCGCGCGGTGGTGGTGGAGGGCGGGATGGTGGCCCGGGTCTCGCCGGACGGGAACGAGCCGGTGCGCCCAGGCGACTGGGCCATCGGGGCCGGCGGGCGGCTCCTCGTGCCGGGACGCGTGGACGGACATGCCCGTCTGGGTCACGTGCCGGGCGCGCGTCGGGCGCCGACCCCCTCGGAATCGTCC
>DASROG010000442.1:0-3869 GCA_035646995.1 Myxococcaceae bacterium | reverse complement strand
CGCCCGCCCCCGCCGCCCCTCCGTCCCTGCGGGTCGTCCAGCGGATCCAGCTCGGACCGCGGCAGGTGCTGGCGCTCGTGGAGACGGATGGCCGGCGCTACCTGGTCGCCACCGGAGGGACGGTCACCGCGCTTCCGCTGGAGGAACGGGGATGAGCGGAGCGTGCGTGCTCCTCGCCGCGCCGTTCTCCCTCCCCGACCCGGGGCCCAACCCGGTGTCCCTGCTGCTCCTGCTCGCGGGGATGAGTCTCCTGCCCTTCCTGATGGTGATGTTCACCAGCTTCACCAAGATCAGCGTCGTCCTCTCCCTCACCCGCTCCGCCCTGGGGACGCAGCAGGCACCTCCCACCGTGGTGCTGACCGGGCTGTCGGCGGTGCTCTCGCTGGTGGTGATGAGCCCGGTCGCGGAGGCGATGGTCGCCCGCGTCCACGGCGAGCGTCTTCCGGCGGCGCCCGGGCCGGAGATGCTCCGCGTGCTCCGGAGCGCGGCCGAGCCGCTCCGCGCCTTCCTCGTCGAGCACGGCAGCCCGGAGCTCCGCGCGGAGTTCGCCGCGCTCTCGCACGAGCTGCGCGGCGGCCCCGAGGTGTCTGAGAGCGATCTCATGGTGGTCGCGCCCGCCTTCGTGCTCTCCGAGCTCAAGCAGGCCTTCCAGATCGGTTTCCTCATCTTCCTGCCCTTCCTGGTGGTGGACATGGTGGTGGCCAACGTCCTGCTCGCGCTGGGCATGCAGTCGCTGTCGCCATCGCAGGTGAGCCTCCCGTTCAAAGTGCTCCTCTTCGTCGCCGTGGACGGCTGGGCGCTCCTGGCCCGAAGCCTGGTGCAGGGGTACCGGTCATGAGCACCGAGGCGCTGCTCGCCATCGGCCGCGAGGCCCTGGTGCTGATGGTCCTCGCCTCGATGCCGCCGGTCCTCGCCGGCCTCGTGGTGGGCGTGGGGATGGGGCTGCTCCAGGCTGTCACGCAGGTCCAGGAACCGACGTTGTCGGTCGTCCCGCGGCTGTGTGCCGCGCTGCTCGCGCTGGCCGTGGCCTTCCCCTGGATCGGCGGACAGCTCATCCGCTTCACCGCCGCGCTCCTCCAGGCCGTGGGGTCGGTCCGATGATCCGCGCGCTCGCCGTGCTCGCAGAGGCGTTTCGCTCCGACCTGCTGGCCTGGGGACTCGCCTCGATCCGGGTGCTTCCGGTCGCTCTGCTCTGCCCGGTGCTCGGAGGCCAGCTCGTGCCCGCCGCGGTGCGACTCGCGGTGGCCGGCGCGTTCGGCCTCGCGCTCCGTCCACTCGCCGGGATCGCGCCCGACGCCTCGCCCGAGGTCCTCGGCCGCTTCGCCCGCGAGGCGGTGGTGGGGCTCCTCATCGGGATGGGGGCGGCGCTCCCCTTCGACGCGGCGCGGATCGGCGGACGTCTCATCGACCTGGTCCGCGGCACCTCGGCGGAGGCGGCGCTCCCGGGGGCCGGGCACCGGGAGGCGGCCACCGGCGACCTGCTCCATCAGCTGCTGGTGTCGCTGGCGCTCGCAGGCGGAGCGCTCCCGGTGCTGGTCCGCGCAGTGGCCCGGAGCTACGCGCTGGTCCCTCCGGGAGACGGCCTCGCGGACGCCGGGGCCCTCGCCGTCGCCCGGCTGGTGGGCGTGGCGCTCGCCACCGGGCTGGCGGTTGCGGCGCCGATCGTGGCGCTCAGCTGGGCGGCCGACGCGGCGGTGGGGCTCGTGCTCCGCGCCGCGCCCGGCCTCGCCGCGACGGAGCTCGCCCCGCCAGTGCGCATCCTCGGCGGCGCCACCGTGCTCTGGCTGTCGCTGGGAGTGGTGGCCGATCGGATGCTCGGCCTCGCGCTCTCGCCCGACTGGCTGCCGGAGGTGCTCGGCCGATGAGCGGCGATCGCACCGAGGAGCCCACGCCGCGCCGGCTCCGGCAGGCCCACCAGCGGGGGCAGGTACCACGCAGTCGCCTCTTCTCGGGAAGCCTGGTGCTCGCCGGCGGGAGCGCCGGCGCCGCGCTGGGGCTGGGCGGAGCCACCGCCGAGCTGCGTGCCTGGACGGCGGCGCTGCTCGCGCACGGAAGCGGCGTGACGGCCGCGCTGCACCAGGCGCTCTCGCTCACGGTGCGGGCCTGCGCCCCGGCCCTGGGCGGCGCTGTCCTCGGAGCCGTCGTGGCCGGGCTGGCGACATGCGGCTGGGCTCCGACCACCGCGGTGCTGGCGCCCCGGCTGGAGCGGGTCGACCCGCTCGCCGGCTTGCGGCGACTCTTCAGCTGGCGTACCGCGGTCGAGCTCGGCCGGTGCATCGCCGTCGCGCTGCTCCTGGTGGGGGTGCTCGCCGCCGGGGCCTGGGCCCTCGTCGCTCCCGCGATCCGGCTTCCCGCCATCGACGCACCCGCCTCCGGCCTGGTGCTGCTCCGCCGGGAGGCGCTGGGAGTCTGGAGCCGGGCGCTCGTCCTCGCGGTGGCCGTCGGGGTCCTGGACCTGCTGCTCGCCCGGCGGCGCCACCGTCGCTCGCTCCGGATGAGCCGGGACGAGGTGCGGCGCGAGCACCGGGAGCAGGAGGGTGACCCGCGCCACCGCGCGCACCGCCGGGCCGCACACCGGCAGCTCCTCCTCGCCGGCCGCGCCCGCGGGGTGAAGGCCGCCTCGGTCGTGGTGGTCAACCCCGTGCACGTCGCGGTCGCCCTGCGCTGGGCTCCGGAGGAGTGCGAGGCGCCGTACCTCGTCGCGCGTGGGCGGGCGAAGGAAGCGCGTGCCATCCGTGCCGAGGCGCTGGCCCTGGGGATCCCGGTGGTCCGGGACGTGGCGCTCGCCCGCGGTCTGGTCCAGCACGACGTGGGCGAGGAGGTCCCCGAGGAGCTCTACCGCGCCGCGGCCGTCGTCCTGCAGCACGCCCTCGAGCGCACGGAGGCCGCCCGATGACCTCGCACCTCCGCCGGGCACTGGCGAGCGTGCGGCGCCACCGGGAGCTCCTCCTGCCCTGCTTGGTGGCCGGCATCCTCGGTGCGCTGGTGGTCCCGCTTCCCGGATGGCTGCTCGACCTCGGACTTGCGCTCAACCTCGTCACCGCGGCCGCGCTGCTGGTGGCGGCGCTCCGCGTGACCGGTCCCCTGGAGCTGAGCGCGTTCCCGACGCTGCTGCTGATGACGACGCTCTTCCGGCTCGCGCTCAACGTCTCCTCCACCCGACTCGCGCTGGCCGAGGGCCACGCGGGCGCGGTCATCCAGGCGTTCGGCGAGTTCGTTGTCCGGGGCGACTACGTGGTGGGCGGAGTGGTGTTCGCCGTGGTGACCCTGGTGCAGTTCCTGGTGGTGGCCAAGGGCGCCGAGCGGGTCAGCGAGGTGGCGGCGCGCTTCACCCTGGACGCCATGCCCGGCAAGCAGATGGCCATCGATGCCGACCTGCGGGCGGGGCTCATCGACCAGGGGGTCGCGCGGGAGCGCCGCCGCAGCCTCGAGCGCGAGTCGCAGATGTTCGGGGCGATGGACGGAGCCATGAAGTTCGTGAAGGGCGACGTTCTCGCCGGTCTGGTCATCGTCCTGGTCAACCTGGTCGGCGGCGCGCTGGTGGGCGTGCTCCAGCGCGGCCTCGAGTCGCAGGAGGCGCTCTCCCGCTACGCCCTCATCGCCATCGGCGACGGGCTGGTCAGCCAGGTCCCCTCCCTCTGCATCGCGGTGGCCGCCGGCCTGGTAGTCACCCGCGTGGCGCCAGGAGAAGAGGGGCAGGGGCTCGGCGACGACATCGGAGTCCAGCTGTTCGGCAGCCGCGGAGCGCTCCTCCTCCTCGCCGGCGTGGCCGGCGCGTTCGCGCTCGTCCCGGGCATGCCTCAGCTGACCTTCCTCGGCCTCGCCGGCGCGCTCGCCGCCCTCGGCCAGGGGCGGTGGTCGTGCCGGCG
>DASROG010000441.1:0-2124 GCA_035646995.1 Myxococcaceae bacterium | reverse complement strand
CGAGGAGAGCGAGCGGCACCTCAAGATGGCGGTCGAGCGCGACAGGCCGGGTGGAGGTCGGAACCCCGTGGCCCCGGCTCCGTCTCCGGACCAGCCCCCCGAGTCGACCACGCCCCTCCCCCCGTCCACCGCGGGTCTGCGCACGCCGGACAGCTCGACCCTCGACATCGGCGCGATGGTGGCAGGTCGGTTCGCCATCGTGCGCTTCATCGCTCGCGGCGGCATGGGCGCAGTCTACGAGGCGGAGGACACCACGCTCCGGACCCGGGTGGCGCTGAAGACCATCCTCCCCGAGTTCTCCGCCGACCCGAACGCGATGGAGCGCTTCCGGCGCGAGGTGCTGCTCGCCCGACGGATCACCCACTTCAACGTCTGCCGGATCTTCGAGCTCTACGACACCTTCGACCCGCGAGGAGACCGCCTCTCCTTCCTCACCATGGAGCTGCTCCACGGTGAGACCCTGGCCGAGCGGCTGTCCCGCACCGGGCCGCTGGCCACCGCCGAGCTGTCGGTGCTGCTCCGGCAGCTCGCCGACGGGCTGGAGGCGATGCATCTGCAGGACGTGGTCCACCGGGACTTCAAGCCGGCCAACGTCTTCCTCGTCCACCGCCACGACGCGGCCGGCCACGCCCCGCTCCGCGCGGTCATCACCGACTTCGGCATCGCCCGGGCCCTGCACCGGGTGGAGAAGGACGGGGACAGCTCGATGACCGCCCGGGTGGGCTTCATCGGAACCCCGGCCTACATGGCGCCCGAGCAGCTCACGGGAGGCACGGTCTCCGCGGCGACCGACATCTACGCCCTCGGCATCGTCCTCTACGAGGCGCTCACCGGCCACACCCCGTTTGGGGGGCAGACGCCGATGGAGGCCGCGCTCAAGCGGCTGCAGCAGGCCGCGACTCCGCCCTCGATGTACCTCCCCTCCCTCGAGGCGCGCTGGGATGCGGCGATCCTCCGTTGCCTGGAGAAGGACCCGCCGGCGCGCTTCCGTTCGGTGCGGGACCTGGTGCGAGCGCTCGATGCGAGCGTGCAGGACAACCGGAGCCCCGCCGCGGTGCTCGGGTTCCGGAACCTCTCCGGGCGCCCGGACGCGGGGTGGATCTCCACCGCCCTGGCCGAGCTGGTCAGCCGCGAGCTGTCGGTGGCCTCCGACGTGCTCCGGCTGGTGCCGGCGGAGGAGGTCTTCCGCGCGCAGCGGGCCCTCAACCTGGCCGCCCAGGACAGCCTGCCGCGCGAGTCGCTGGAGAAGCTGCGCGACTCGGCCGGCGCCCGCTGGGTGGTGCTGGGGAGCTACCTCTGCGTCGGCCCGGGCTCGGCCAGCCCGCTGCGGGTGGCCATCCGCGTGCAGGACACCGACTCCGGTCTGGTGGTGACCAACTGGTCCGAGCGGGGCACCGTGGGCGAGCTGGCGTCGATGGCCGCGCGCGCCGGCGCCGAGGTGCGGAAGACGCTGGTCGCCGCCGGCCGACCCCCGCCCGCGGCTCCCTAAGAATTCAGCCGACCTCAACGTGGATTTTTCTCGGCTTGGCTGCGGCCGCCGCGGTGCGGCCGCCGTGACTACTGCGCTGCGGCCGCCCTGAGCTCGACGACGATTGCGCACTCGAAAGCCCTTCGATGTGGATCTCGACCGCGGCCGCCGTGACTTAGTAGTCGGGCTGCGCGGCGAGGAAGCGCTCTCGCTCCGGACCCTCGGGGACCTCGGCGGCGAGCGCGGAGAACAGCTCCCAGGGTGTGTTGGCGTTGCGCGCCGCCCGCTTCACCAGCGTGCGAGCCACCGGCCCGAGGCTGATCGACAGCGCCTGCTCGGCGCGGTGCAGGTCGTCCTCCACCAGCGCCCGGGCGCGCGAAGGCTCCACCGCGGGCGTGGGCCGCGACGGCGAGCCCCTGGGAGGCGACGAGGGAGAGCCCTGCACCGGCACCGGTCGTGAGGGAGAGCCGCGGGGCATCGGCGAGGGGGGCTGCTGCGCGACTGGCGTCGGTCGAGACGGCGACCCCCGCACCGGAGGGGCCGGGCGCGCCTGCGTGGCGCCGGGACGGATCTGGGTCGCGGTCTTGCCCGATGGCCTCGGCTGCGCTCCCTTCCGGAGCTGGTTCGGCGCGGAGATGGTGCGGAGGAAGTCCTCC
>DASROG010000440.1:0-8813 GCA_035646995.1 Myxococcaceae bacterium | reverse complement strand
GGATCATCCCTCGCCCCATCTGCGCGAGGATCCCGGTGACGTTGACCAGCGAGACGGCGGTGACCTCGGTCTGCCCCCCGGGGAGCGCCTTCAGGCTGCTGGTGAGGCGGAGGTCCGCGCCGCCCTTGCCCCGGACGTCCTGGCCCGACGCGCTCAGCTCCGCGGTGCGGCCAGCCGGGTCGAGCCGCTCGAAGACCACCTTGCCCCGGTAAGTCGACGAGACCGGGCCGACCTTGATGGTCATGGTCCCGGCGGAGGTCTTCTCGTCCAGCTTCTCTCCGATGGCCGCTCCCGGCAGGCAGCGGGCGACCCGGGGAAGGTCGACCAGGAAGCTCCACACCGCGTCCGGGGCGGCGTTGACGACGAAGGTCTTCGCGATCTCCAGGGCCATCGGATCCTTCTCAGGTCTGGGCGGGTGCAGCCGTAAGGTAGCGCTCGGGAGCAAGCAGGAACTTCTCCCGGCAGCGCGGGTTGCAGAAGTAGTAGCTCCGCCCCTCGTGCTCGGCGCGGTGCCTCGCGGTGGCCACCACCACCGTCATCCCGCACACCGGGTCGAGCGCCTCCTCGCGCTCGGTCCGAGGCGCCGGGACCGCCTCCGCCGCCGTGGCGGACCGGGCGAGCTGCACGATCTCGGCGAGGATGCTGAGCGCGACCTCCTCGGGCTGGCGTGCTCCGATGTCCAGCCCGGCCGGATTCCGGATGCGATCCAGCGGCTCCGCGGAGATACCCCGGCCGAGCAGGGACTCGCGCAGCTCGCCGAAGCGCGTCCGGCTGGCAACCACCCCGAGGTACGCCGGACGGAGCCCGAGCGCCGCGGTGACCGCCTCCTCGTCGTGCTCGCCCATGGTTGCGACCACCGCGTAGGTCCTCGCCGTTCCGCCCGCCTCCCGCAGCTCGGGGCTCGCCCAGTCGACGAAGGTCCGGTCCGCCGACGGGAGCAGCGCCGGTGCGGCCTCGGGATCCACCACGTCCACCGAATACCCGAGCCCCTTGCCGAGCTGGGTCAGCGCCCGGATCACCGGAGACAGCCCGAACAGCACCAGCCGCGGCGGCGGCAGGATCGGCTCGAGGTAGACGTCCACGGTTCCCCCGCTGTGGCAGACCATCGGAAGGACGGTGACTCCGGGCCGCTCCGCCGTCCCGGTCTCCGGTGAGAGCGAGAGAAGCCGCGGGCGCCCGTCGGCGAGCGCGCGAACAGCCTCGCGCCTCACCACCGGCTGGGTGCAGTTCCCGCCGAGCCAGCCGTGGTAGCCGCCGTCCCCGGTGATGATCGCCATGTCACCCTGCTGGGACGACGTGTAGGGCTGGCGGCGGACGACCATCGCCAGGACGAACGGCTGCCGCCGCGAGGCGAGATCGGCCGCGAGACGGAGGAGCTCCGCCTTCATCGCCCACCTCCGAGCTCCGCCACGACACGCTCGAGGTCCTCCGGGCGATCGAGGTCGGTGAGCGCACGCGCCGGCCATTGGATCCGCACCGCCTCCGCGCTGTGGCGCTTCACCACCCGCTTGCCACAGCCCTCGCCCTCGAGCGTGCGGAGCTCGCCGAAGAGCCGCCGGTCATAGAGGATCGGCGGTGCGTCGACGCCCTCGTAGTCCGAGACCACCAGCGGCGGCCGGTCCGCCGCGTGCCGCTGCACCAGCGTCCGGATCATCCCCGCCTCGACCAGCGGCATGTCGGCCAGGAGGATCACCGCTGCCTCGCAACGCTCGGGCACCGCCGCGATTCCCGTCCGCAGCGAGCTGTGGATCCCGTCCTGGTACCCAGTGTTGAGCACCACCTCGCAGCGAAGGCCGGCCAGCTCGGCGCGTGCCCGCTCGCTCTCGTGGCCCAGGACCACCAGAACCGGATCCAGTCCCGCCTCCACGGCGGTGACCACTGCTCGCCGGAGCACACTCCGCCCCGCCAGCTCGAGGAGCAGCTTGTTCCGACCCATCCGGCTCGAGGTCCCCGCGGCGAGGACCACGCCGGCGACGCTGTCACGCCGATCCACCGGGACCTCCGGGGATTTCCCGAGCCAACCGCGCGAATGAAGGCGCGGCCCGATTGCAGTGTCAACGACGCCCGGCACGATGCCACGCTGCGTCGGGCGCCTCTGTCGACTGATCGCGTCCTTGACCGACGCCAACAGTGCTCGGCAATGTCCCGGGCTGCCTCGTGCTGTGCTGGGGCGCCGCTCGCGGAGGTGGCCCGATGGCGCGCATCTCGGTCAAGGTGAACGGGACGCAGCAGTCGCACGAGGTCGAGCCCCGACAGCTCCTCGTGCACTACCTCCGCGACGTGCTCGGCCTCACCGGGACCCACGTCGGCTGCGACACCAGCCAGTGCGGAAGTTGCACGGTGATGCTCGACGGCCGGACTGTGAAGTCGTGCACCATGTTCGCGGTGCAGGCGGATGGGAGCGAGGTGCTCACCATCGAGGGGCTCGCCGCGGGCGGAAAGCTGCACCCGGTTCAAGAAAGCTTCTGGGAGGAGCACGGACTGCAGTGCGGCTTCTGCACCCCGGGGCTCATCCTCTCGGCCGTGGGGCTGCTCCGGGACGATCCACAACCCGACGAACACGCCATCCGCGCCGGCATCGAGGGGAATCTCTGCCGCTGCACCGGGTACCACAACGTCGTGAAGGCGGTGCAGTCGGCGGCGCGGAAGCTCGCCGCGGCGCCGGCCGATGCGGGTTCTCCGCGGGCACAGGGCCGATAGGAGGAACACCGATGGCGACGGTCGAGCGTCTGGTCGGCAAGGCCATCAGGCGGCGAGAGGACCCCCGGTTCATCACCGGGCGAGGCACGTTCACCGACGACGTCAAGCTCCCCGGGACCCATCACGCGGTCTTCGTCCGGAGCTCGCTGGCCCACGCCCGCATCGTGAATATCGACGCGTCCCGGGCCATGGCCCACTCCGGCGTGCGCGCTGTGTTCACCGGCAAGGATCTGGCGGACGGAGGAGTCAACCCCATCCCGGTCGGGTGGCTTCTCCCGGGACTGAAGACCCCGGACTTCCGGGCGATCGCCGTGGACCGGGTGCACCACGTCGGCGAGGCGGTGGCGGTGGTGGTCGCCGAGACGGCGGCCCTCGCCCGGGACGCGGCGGAGCTGGTCCACGTGGACTACGAGGAGCTCCCGGTGGTGGTGGACGCGGTGGCCGCGCTCCGGCCCGGTGCACCGCAGGTCCACGCCACCGCCCCCGACAATCGCGCCTTTCACTGGGAGATCGGCGATCTCGCGCGGACCGAGTCTGCGCTCCGTGGCGCGGCGAAGGTCGTGCGAACGCGGCTGATCAACCAGCGGCTGATCGCGAACGCCATCGAGCCGCGCGCCTCCCTCGCCAGCTACCACTCCGGCACCGACGAGCTCACCCTCTGGGTCACCTCGCAGAACCCGCACGTTCACCGGTTGATCATGGGTGCGTTCGTCCTCGGCTTTCCGGAGCACAACTTCCGGGTCATCGCCCCGGACGTGGGCGGTGGCTTCGGGTCGAAGATCTTCGTCTACCCGGAGGAAGTGGCTGTGGCCTGGCTGGCGCGGAAGCTGGGCGTGCCGGTCAAGTGGACCGCGCAGCGCAGCGAGAGCTTCGTCACCGACATGCAAGGCCGCGATCACGTCTCCGAGGTGGAGATGGGCTTCGACGCCGGCGGCAAGCTGGCCGGCCTCCGGGTCAAGACGGTGGCGAACCTCGGCGCCTATCTGTCCCTCTTCGCCCCGTGCGTCCCCACCTATCTGTACGGAACGCTGCTCAACGGCCTCTACGACATTCCGGCGATCCAATGCGAGGTGGACGGAGTCTTCACCAACACCGTTCCGGTCGATGCGTACCGCGGCGCGGGTCGGCCCGAGGCCTGCTACCTGCTCGAGCGCACCATGGACATCGCCTCCCGGGAGCTGGGCCTCGATTCCGCCGAGCTCCGCAGGAGGAATCTCATCTCCAAGGAGCGCTTCCCCTTCCAGACGCAGGTCGCGCTCACTTACGACAGCGGGAACTACGCGCCCGCCCTCGCCCGGGCGCTGCAGATGGTCGGTTACGAGCGCTTCCGCGCCGAGCAGGCCGAGGCCCGCAAGAAGGGGAAGTACCTGGGGCTCGGGCTGTCCTGCTACATCGAGGCGTGCGGCCTCGCTCCCTCGCAGGTGGTGGGTTCGCTGGGCGCGCAGGCCGGCCTCTACGAGAGCGCGACGGTCCGGGTGCACCCCACGGGGAAGGTGACGGTCCTCACCGGGTCGCACAGTCACGGGCAGGGCCATGAGACGACGTTCTCCCAGCTCGTCGCGGACACGCTGGGCATTCCGATGACCGACGTGGACATCGTGCACGGGGACACCGGCCGCGTTCCCTTCGGGATGGGGACCTACGGGAGCCGGAGCGGCGCGGTGGGCGGCACGGCCATCCACATGAGCCTGCAGAAGATCATCGACAAGGGCAGGGCTCTCGCCGCGCACCTGCTCGAGGCCGCGCCGGACGACGTGGAGTTCAAGGCCGGCCGCTTCTCGGTGAAGGGCTCGCCGGACCGTGGGAAGACCCTCGCCGAGGTCAGCCTCGCGGCGTACCTGGCGCACAAGATGCCCGCGGGGCACGAGCCCGGCCTGGAGATGACCAGCTTCTACGACCCCTCCAACTTCACCTTCCCCTTCGGCACGCACATCGCGGTGGTGGAGGTGGACGTGGAGACCGGGCGAACCGCGCTGGTCCGCTACGTGGCGGTGGACGACGTGGGAAACGTCATCAACCCGATGATCGTCGACGGGCAGCTTCACGGAGGAATCGCCCAGGGGGTTGCGCAGGCGCTGTGGGAGTGGGCGAGCTACGACGAGGCCGGCCAGCTCACCACCGGCTCGCTGATGGACTACGGCCTGCCGCGCGCCGATCAGCTCCCCAGCTTCGAGACCGACCGGACGGTGACCCCGTCCCCGGTCAACCCGCTGGGGGTCAAGGGCGCGGGCGAGGCCGGAACCATCGCCTCCACTCCCGCGGTGGCCAACGCGGTCATGGACGCGCTCTCGCCGTTCGGCATCACCCACCTCGACCTCCCGCTCACGCCGCAGAAGGTCTGGATGGCGGTGCAGGCCGCCCGCGGCGGGGAGAGGAGGTAGCCATGTACCCGGTTCCGTTCGAGTATCACCGGGCGGGAAGCGTCGACGAGGCGGTGGCGCTCCTCGGGCGCTTCGGCGAGTCGGCGAAGCTCGTCGCCGGCGGACACTCGCTCCTTCCCCTGATGAAGCTCCGGCTCGCAGAGCCCCGGCACCTCGTCGACATCCGGCGCATCCCTGGGCTGTCGGGCGTGCGCGAGGAAGGCGGCGCGCTGATCATCGGCGCCGCGACCCCGCACCAGCTGCTCGAGCGCTCGCCCCTGGTTCGCCAGCGGATCCCCATGCTCTCCGAGGCGGCGGCGCAGATCGGCGATGCCCAGGTGCGGAACATGGGCACCATCGGCGGAAGCCTGGCGCACGCCGACCCGGCGGCGGACCTCCCGGCGGTGATGCTCGCGCTTGGCGCGGAGCTGGTGGCGGTGGGCCCGAAGGGCCGACGGGCGCTTCCGGTGGACCGGTTCTTCGTCAAGCTGTTCACCACCACGCTCGCGCCGGGTGAGCTGCTGACCGAGATCCGCGTTCCGCTGCCGCCCGCGGGGTGGGGTGGGGCCTACGCGAAGTTCCCGCATCCGGCCTCCCGCTACGCGGTGGTGGGGGTGGCGGCCTGCCTCACCGTTTCCGCCCGGAAGATCACCGAGGCGCGGGTGGCGATCACCGGGATGGCGGCGAAGGCAGTCCGTGCCAGTGCGACCGAGGCGGCGCTGGTGGGCCAGGATGCCGAGGCCGCCGTGGTGGCCGCGGCGGCGGAGCGGGCCGTCGAGGGGCTCACCGTGCGCTCCGACCCCCGAATGGACCCGAGCTACTGGAGAGCCCTCGCGGTGACCTATACCCGGCGCGCGCTGACCACGGCGCTCGAGCGGGCAGGCTGAGCCGCCCCGTGCGCGAGGAGATCCAGGCCATCCAGCAGGCCATGGAGCGCGAGGGGTACGTGACCGATCGCGCGGTGGCGACCGCGGTCCACCTCTCGATGACGCTGGGCAAGCCGCTCCTGGTGGAGGGTCACCCCGGCGTGGGCAAGACGGAGATCGCCAAGGTCCTGGCGACCGTGCAGCAGGGAGACCTCATCCGGCTCCAGTGCTACGAGGGCCTGGACGCCACCACCGCGCTCTACGAGTGGAACTACCCCAAGCAGCTCCTCCACATCCGGCTCCAGCAGGACGGGGACCGGTCGATCGCTGCGCGCGAGGCTGACATCTTCAGCGAGCGATTCCTCCTCAAGCGGCCGCTGCTGGCAGCGATCACTCACCAGGGCCGTCCGCCGGTGCTCCTCATCGACGAGGTGGACCGGGCCGACGAGGAGTTCGAGGCGTTCCTCCTCGAGGTGCTCTCGGACTTCCAGGTGACCATCCCCGAGGTCGGCACGGTGCGCGCCGCGGCTCGCCCGTCGGTGGTCCTCACCTCGAACCGTGCACGGGACCTCTCCGACGCGCTCCGCCGGCGCTGCCTGTACCTGTGGATCGACTACCCCTCGCTGGAGAAGGAGCTGCGCATCGTCCGCACCCGGGTTCCCGGCATCGACGAGCGGCTGGCGCGCGAGGTCACTGCCTTCATCCACTCGCTGCGCCGGATGAAGCTGGCCAAGGTTCCAGGTGTGGCCGAGTCGCTCGACTGGGCGCAGGCGTTGGTGGCGCTGCACGCCACGCACCTCGACGAGGAGCTGGTGCGCGAGACCCTGGGCTGCTTCCTCAAGGACGAGGAAGATCTCCGGACCGTGAGCGCCCGCCTCGACGCGGGAGAGCTCGCCGCGCTCTCCTCGCCCGTCGCATGACCGCTCGCTCCGCCGACCTGGTCGAGCACACTACGCGGTTCTGCCGGCGCCTCCGGGCCGAGGGGCTTCCGCTCGGGCCGGGGGAGACGCTCGACGCGACCCGGGCGCTCGGCTCGGTGGACCTCGTGGACCGGGAAGACGTCCGGCTGGCGCTCCGTACGGCGCTGCTGAAGCGGGTGGAGGACGCGCCCGTCTTCGATGCGCTGTTCGACTCCTTCTGGAGCGGGCCTGTTCCGGTGCCGCGGAACCCGCCGGTCGTCCCGCCCGACGCCGAGGAGGAGCGAGAGAGCCGGACCGCGGCGTCGCAGCGGAAGCGGAGCGTGGAGTCCTGGCAGGACCTGGAGGAGCTCGCGGTGCCGGCCCCCAGCTCGCGGGAGGCGCTGGGCCGTCAGGACTTCGCCACCTTCGGGGACGAGGAGCTGCGGACGGTGACCGCGCTTGCCCGGCGCATCGCCCGGCGCCTGAGTGCCCGGCCCGGACGCCGGTGGAAGCTCTCGCGGCGCGGGGAGCAGGTCTCGCTCCGGCGCACCCTCCGTGAGGCGCTCAAGACCGGGGGCGAGCTGTCCACGCTGACCTACCGCCGGCGCAAGCTCCGGCGAACGCGCCTGGTGATCCTGGCCGACGTCTCGGGGTCGATGGACCTCTACGCCCGGTTGCTGCTGCAGTTCCTCTATGCGCTCCAGAATGCCTTCTCCCGCGTCGAGACCTTCGTCTTCGCGACCCGGCTCAACCGTGTGACCGACGAGCTCCGGACCCCGGAGTACCGCGAGGCCCTCGGGCACCTCTCGGAGCGGGTGCAGGACTGGAGCGGAGGCACGCGCATCGGCGAGTCGCTCTCGGCCTTCCTGGTGGGCTGGCCGCGCCTGGTGAATCGCCGGACGGTGGTGGTGGTCCTCAGCGACGGCTGGGAAACCGGCGACCCGGAGGTCCTGGCCGAGGCGCTGGCGCTTCTGCACCGCCGCGCCGGCCGGCTGGTCTGGCTCAACCCACTCCTGGGAAGCCCCGGCTACGAGCCGCTGACGCGGGGGATGCAGGCGGCGCTCCCCCACCTCGACGTGTTCGCGGCAGCAAACGACCTCGCGAGCCTCGAGCAGCTCGCGCGGCACCTCAGCCTGTGACGGGCGCGGGGTCCGTCAGTCCTCGAGGTCGGCGGCCTTCAGGGGCAGGCGCCGTCCGCGCCTCCCAGCAGCAGCGCCTGTCGCTGCGGGAGGAGCGACGCGGTGTGACCCGACGCGGGCGACCGGGAGGGCCTGGCGCTCGGTCCAGGCCCCGATGAGTGGGCACCGCCGTTCGGGCAAAGTGCAACGCAAGTGCAACTAATCCTCGATGATGCGCTGCTCCGGCCGGGAGGGAAGGTGTCGGGAGGGAAGGTGTCAAACACCTTCGCCGCCCGGGGGACCGCGTCGGCGGCGGACCCGTCGTCGCGGGAGACGCCCTGAGCGGACCGGGGGACCCGGCGGAGGTGTCCCGGCGGAGGTGTCAAACACCTTCGAGGTCCTGAGGCGTTCGTAAGTACCTGAGATTCGGCTTCAAAGCCGCTTCGACTCCCCCGACCTGGGGCCTCGGGCCAAGTCGGAGCGAAGGTGTCCGGAGCGAAGGTGTCCGGAGCGAAGGTGTCCGGAGCGAAGGTGTCGGAGCGAAGGTGTCAAACACCTTCGACGCCGTGGATGCGCCCTCGACGCCCATGCCCTGCGTCCCGGCATCACCCTTCACGGCCGGACGATGGGAACGGCTGCCCCGCGGAGGCCACCCGCGTGACCGAGCTCCCCTCGACCAGCGCCAGCCCGTCCCCGCGGGGCTCCGTGCCCTCCACCGTCACGACGTCTCCGCGGCGGAGCGAGAAGAAGACCTCGTTGCCTGCCGTCCGGTGCTTCTCCTGGAGCGCGAGGCCGACGCGCCCCTCGGGCCCGCAGCCCATGTACCGCTGCCGACCCTTCCCCTCGAGCGGCTCGGAGACGATCCGGAAC
>DASROG010000439.1:0-3391 GCA_035646995.1 Myxococcaceae bacterium | reverse complement strand
GTCACCACTCGCGTTGAGACGTCCATCTCACCTCAGGAGTGCCCCGGGGAGAACCCCCGGTTCCTGGCGCGGTGCGCGATGGGCGCGGTGTTGTGCCGGCTTCGCGCGGAAGCTGTACCGTCGTGGTCGGATCGCCGGCAGCCTCCCCGACGGCTAGCGCCCGGCGCGGTCCCTCCCGGGCAAGAGGCGCCGCAGGCTGATCTTCCCGAACCGGTTCCCGAACAGGTACCAGGTGAACGCCGCGCCGAAGAGCGCCGCCGCGCCGGCCGTGCCGAGAAGGCCCAGCACCGGGTAGCCGCGCACCGTCCACGGCACCTGGGCGAAGCTGATGAACGCGCCGACGATGAATCCGCAGGCGCAGAGGCCGAGGAAGGTGATGACCGCCGCCGCGCGCAGGCTCGCGTTCACCCGGTCGAGGGTCGCGGACTTCACGTGCACGCTGAATCGTCCGGTCTCGAGGTCGAGCAGGATCTGCGAGACCTGCGTCGGCAGGTCCGCGGCCAGACCCTGGAAGCGGAGCAGGGCACGGAGCAGACCGCCCTGGAGGTCTCCCAGCTCGTAGCGGCCCTTCAGCAGCTCCTTGGCGTAGGGCAGGGCGACGCCCAGGATGTCGAGATCGGGCGAGAGCGTCCGGAGGATCCCCTCCATCGAGATGGAAGCCCGCGACAGCAGCGCGTACTCGCGCGGCACCCGCACCCGGTACTTCACCGCGAGGTCGAGCAGCTCGCCGAGGAGGTGCCGGGCGTCCACCTCGCCCAGGGTCCGCGGCAGGTTCCGGCCCAGCACGCCGTCGATATCGCTCCGGAACGCGGCGATGTTGGCCCGCGCGTCGGGCGCGCCGATCCGGTACAGCAACCGGGCCACCGACTCGGAGTCCTTCAGCGCCACGGCGACGATGAGGATCACCAGCTGCTCGCGCATCTGCCGCGTCAGACGGCCCACCAGGCCGAAGTCGATGAGCCCGATGTCGCCGTCCGGGAGCAGCAGGAAGTTCCCCGGGTGGGGATCGGCGTGGAAGAGGCCGTCCTCGAACAGCTGACGGAAGGCGGTGTCGAGCACCGTGTGGGCAAGCTCGCCCCGCCGCTCGGGCGTGAGCTGCGCCTCGAGGAGCTTCACCCCGCCGAAGTACTCGAGGGTGAGGACCGTCGCGCTGCTCAGCTCGTCGTGCACTCGCGGGATGCGGATCCCCTTCCGCTCGCGGTGGGTCTCCTCGAAGGCGTGCACGTTCCCCGCCTCGTGCACGAAGTCGAGCTCCTCGCGGATCGCCCGATCGAACTCCTCGACGATTCCCACCGGCGAGTAGATGCCGGTCTCCTCCACCACCGCCTCGAGCAGTTTCGCCAGCGCCCGGAGCACCTGGAGGTCCGACGCCATCTGCGCCTTGATTCCGGGGCGCTGCACCTTCACCACCACCGGCTCACCCTCCACCGTGGTCGCCCGGTGGACCTGAGCGATGCTCGCCGCGGCCAGCGGCTGGGGATCGATTCCGGCGAAGGCCTCCTCCGGCGAGCGCCCCAGTCCGGCCTGGATCTGCGCCCGCACCGCCTCCAGCGGGATGGGCGCGACCGAGTCCTGGAGGAGCCGGAGCTCGGTCACGAACTCGCCCGGCAGGAGATCGGCTCGGGTGGAGAGGACCTGGCCGAGCTTCACGAACGTCGGCCCCAGGTCCTCCAGCATTCGCCGGAAGCGGCGAGCCGTGGACGCGGCGCGGGTGTCCGGCGCCGGCTCCACCGGGTCTCGCCGGCCAACGAGCCGGAACACGCCGGCCCGGTCGAGCAGATCGGCGAATCCGTGCCGGGCGGCGATGGTGGCGATCTGCCGCAGCCTGTTGAGGTCCTGGAGATTCAAGGGGTCAGCCCAGGGTGCTACCACCGGATCCCCCCGGGCGTCGTGGGGCAGACCCTCAGGGAGGCGAGGCGGCGGCGGTGGAACGGAGCGCAGCGGCCACAGCACGGACGGTGTCGGTGGACGAGCAGCCGGCAGACGCACCGGTCACGCCCATGATCCGCCAGTACCTGGACGCGAAGGCCCGCGCCGGAGACGCCTTCCTCTTCTTCCGGCTCGGCGACTTCTACGAGCTCTTCTTCGAGGACGCGGTCCAGGCCGCCGAGCTGCTCGGCATCACCCTGACCGCCCGCAGCAAGGGCGCCGAGCGCGTCCCGATGTGCGGCGTCCCGTTCCACGCCGCCCGCCGCTACCTGGCGCGGCTCCTCGAGGCCGGGCACAAGGTGGCCATCTGCGAGCAGGTGGAGGCGCCCGGGTCCGGCCCGGGCATCGTCCGCCGGGAGATCGTCCGCATCGTCACCCCGGGCACCGTCCTGGACGAGGACGTGCTCGACGCCGGCCGCGCCGCCTGGCTGGTCGCGGTCAGCGCGGGAGACGGCGCGCACGGCGCCGCGCTCCTCGACGCCTCGACCGGCGACTTCCGCGCCCTCCAGGGTCCGTCGCTCCGGGCGCTGCTGGAGGCGGTCGCCGCCCACGAGCCGCGTGAGGTCCTGGTGCCCGCGGACGCATCGGCCGCCGTCCGCACCGCGATCCGCGACACGCTCGGCGCGCTCCCGGTCACCGAACGCGAGGCCGCCCACTTCGACGCCACCCGCGCCGGTGCCTTCCTCCGGTCCCACTTCGGCGTGGCCACCCTGGAGCCGTACGGCATCGACGGAGCACCCCGGGCGGTGGCCGCCGCCGGCGCCGCGCTCCGCTACCTGAAGGACACCCAGCGCACCGAGGCCCGGCACGTGCACGCGCTCCGGCGCGTCCCGCTCGAGGCCTCCCTGGTCCTGGACGACACCACCCGGACCAACCTCGAGGTGCTCCGCACCATGCGGGACGGCTCGCGGGCAGGCTCGCTGCTGGGCGTGGTGGACCGGACGGTCACCGCGCTCGGCGCACGCCGGCTGGCCGAGTGGCTCCTCGCCCCGCTCCTGGACCTGGACGCCATCCGGGCCCGGCAGGACGCGGTGGAGGAGCTGTCCACCAAGGCGGTGTGGCGCGAGGCCTGGGCCGGGCTCTTCCGCCAGGTCTCGGACGTGGAGCGCATCGTCGGCCGCCTCGCCACCGGGCTCGGAGCCCCGCGCGACCTCGGCGCGCTCGGACGGAGCCTGGCGGTGCTCCCGGATCTGGCGACGGCGCTGGAGGGATGCCGGGCCCCGCTCTGGCGAAGGCTCGCCGGGCCGCTCCGCGGGTTCGAGCCGCTCGCGGCGCGGCTCCAGCGCGCGCTGGTGGACACCCCGACCGCGGACCTGGACGAGGGCGGCTTCATCCGGCCGGGCTACTCCGAGGAGCTCGATGGGCTGGTGGCCCTGGCCACGGACGGCCGGAGCACGCTGATCGACCTCGAGCGGCGCGAGCGCGGCCGCACCGGCATCCAGAGCCTCAAGGTCCGGTACAC
>DASROG010000438.1:0-2400 GCA_035646995.1 Myxococcaceae bacterium | reverse complement strand
GTTGACCACCACCGTCTGTCCATTGCGGAGCTTGAAGGCGCCGTTGCTGACGATCGTCTCTCCGCCGTTCAGGCCGGAGAGGGCCTGCACGTAGTCACCACGTCGCTCCCCGAGGCGGACGAACTGCTGGCGGGCGACCAGCTCGGGCTTCGGTTCGCCGTTCGGGTTCTGGGCGCCGTTCTTCTTCGGCGGGGGGGGCGGGGCCTTGGCCTCCCCGGCCTTCGGCGGGTCGTCCTTCTTCTCCTCGATCAGGAACACCGAGTCGCCGTAGGGGGCGTAGATCACGCTGGTCGCCGGGACCACCAGGGTCTGGGTGGGCTTGCCGGCCTCGACCTCGACGCTGGCGAACATGCCGGGGTTGAGCCTGCCGTCCGGGTTCTCCACGGTGGCCCGCATCCGGACGTTCCGCGTCCCGGGATCGACCTCGGGGTTGATGGTGGTGATGGTGCCGTCCCAGCTGGAATCAGGGAAGACGTCGACCTTGAGCCCGACCTTCTGGCCCAGCTTCACGGCCGCGAGCGCCTGCTGCGGGAGCTGGAACTCGGCGTAGATCGGGCTCACGGTCTGCAGCGAAACGATGGGCGTGCCCGGGGAGACCACCTGCCCCAGCTCCACGGCACGGATGCCCGCCCGGCCGTCGAACGGCGCGCGGATGATCTTCTTGTTGATGATCGCCTGGAGATTCACCACCGTCGCCCGGGTCTGCTTGTCGCGGGCCTGCGCGGACTCCAGCTCGGCCTGGGTGTTGACCTCCTGCCTGCGGAGGCCCTCGGCGCGCTCGAGGGTCTGCTTGGCCAGTGCCGCGTCGGCCTGCGCGCTCTGCAGCTGCGCCTGCTCGGCCGAGGTGTCGAGACGGACGATCATCTGGCCCTTCTTGACCAGCGAGCCGTTCTCGAAGCCGATCTCCCGAACCGTCCCGGTCAGCTCGGCGCTGAGGGTGGTCCCGCGCAGGGCGATGAGCGTGCCCACCGCGGGGCGGAGCGGCTGCCACTCGAACTTCTCCACCTTGGCGGTGGTGACGGCCACGGGCGGGGGCACCATGTGCTTCCCCGCCTGGATCATCTTGAAGATCTGGAAGAACTTCGTGCCGCCGAGAAGCAGCACGATCGCGAGCACGACACCACCGGCGATCAGCCAGCGCTTGGCATTGCGCCGGGTGGTGACCTTCACGCCCGATCCGGTGTCGAAGGTCCTCTCGTCACGGGTGGTGGTGGTCGTCGAAGCAGGCTGGAACATGGAGCGCTCGGTCCTCGCCGGTGTGGGACGCCCGGGTAACGAACGGGGGCGCGGTGAATTACCCGGAACCGCCCCGGAAGGCTCGGGAAAGTGCGGGCCCGTTCCATGAAGTTCCGTGAACGAACCAGGCCGCTCGCCACCCCCAGGGGTTGCGAGGAGTTACCGCCTGGAAGCTCCAGGGAGAGCTAGCCGCCCGGACGGTCCGTGGGGGCCACGGCAGGCTGGGTCGGCGCCGGGGGGACTGTGCTCCCCGCGGCCTGGACGACCCGGGGCGCCTTCTCCGCGGCCATTCGCTGGCTCAGGGTGGCCTCCAGCTCGCGCCCGAAGGCGGCCACCGCCGCGTCGGTCGAGGCCATCACCTTGCGGACCGCGGGCCAGAGCGGATGGTCGGCGTCCTGCTGCTGGGCCAGCCCCTGGGCGAGGAGCCCGAGCGCGGCGTCGCGGTCGGCGGCGGCCGCTCCGCGAAGGGAGAGCAGCAGCTCGTCCGGGGCGGTCCGGGCCACGTCGGCGAGGGACCCGGAGACGGCGCGCTGGGCGGCGGGGTCGCCGGCCGAGGCCCGGGCGAGCTCCACCAGCCGCACCAGGGCCTCGCCGTTCCCCTCGGCGGCCAGCGAGGTGAGACTTCCCACGCAGGGCAGCGGCTCCTTGAGCTCCCGGGCGAGTCGCCGGAGCCGGCCGTACACCTCGTCCGTCGCGGTGAAGCTGTCGAGGAGGGCGCGGGTGCCGAGGTAGTCGCGCGGGTCGCTCTGGTAGATGGAGTCGGCCAGCACCGCCCGGACCGCCGGGTCGCGCTCCGTGCGCCAGGCGGTCCGGAGGAAGGGAAGGTTCCGCTGGTCGGCCTTCTGGGCCACGACGAGGTAGGTCCGGATCCGCGCCTTGGCCTCCTCGTTCGAGCTGGGGGAGACGCTGGAGGGCTGCAGGAGGGTGGCCACGGCCCGGTCGGGACCGCCGGGCGCGCCCACCGCGGCGACCGCGGCCCCAATCGCGTCGATGCCCTGGATCACCGGGGCGGAACGGCCGGCGTGGTCGTTGACGATGACGCTGAAGGCGAAGCGCTCTCCGCCCACCGACTGGACGTAGCCGCTGAGCGCGGAGACGTTCTCCAGTGTCCCGGTCTTCGCGCGGAGCCGGCCGACGGCCTCGCTCCCCTCGAAGCGGTAGCGG
>DASROG010000437.1:0-20512 GCA_035646995.1 Myxococcaceae bacterium | reverse complement strand
GACCGATGCCCACCGGGGCGATGACCGGGAGGTAGTCCTTCTCCATCAGCATCTCCAGGAAGGCGCGGTTCACCTCCCGCACCTCCCCCATGCGCGCGCCGAGCGCGAACGGCTCCGCCGCAGGAACCGCGCGGAGCAGCGGCCCGTCCTTGCCGGAGACGCCCACCGCGCGGCCACCGCCGGCATTGAGCAGCGCCACCAGGTCACCGGTGATGCGGCCGGTGAGCACCATCTCCAGCACGTCGGGGTCGACGGGGGGCATCCCCTCCTCCGGGGGAACCGCGCCGTGGACCACCACCGGACGCAGGCCCACGGAGCGCAGCAGCACCACGTCCTCGCAGAAGCTCGCCCGCAGCGAGCTCTTCCTGAGCCCCTCTCCGCCGTAGCCGAGCACGCAGGTGGTCCCCGAGAAGCGGGAGATGTACTTGAGCGCCTCCACCAGCAGGGTCTGCTTGAAGCCCGGGCTGTAGCGGGTGAGCCGGTCCTCGCGCCGCACCGATCCGTCCGCCTGGGGGACGATGAGCGAGGTGTAGTCGGCGTTGATCTTCACGTAGTCGTAGCTGAAGTCGCAGCCCCAGGCCGTGGCCGAGTCCTTCCCGGCGGCGAGCGCCACCTCCACCAGCACCTCCGGCTCGCGCATCCGGGCCCGGAGCGTCTCGGGGTCGTGCGGCTGGGGGTTGCCGTCGCCGAAGACCCGGATGCCCTGGATCCGGACCTCCGCGCTCTCCGGGTCCACCGGATAGTCCTGGCTGCCGGCGCGCGCGCCCACCGTGGCCAGCACGCGGCCCCAGTTCGGGTCCGCGCCGAACAGCGCGGTCTTCACCAGCGGAGAGACGGCGATGGCCTTGCTGAGGTCACGGGCGATGGCCGTGCTGGGGGCCTCGGTGATCTCCACCGTGAGGAGCTTGGTGGCCCCCTCGCCGTCGGCGGCGATGTCGCGCGCCAGCTCGGCACAGACGTCGGTGAGCGCAGCGCAGAAGCTCTCGTAATCCGGACCCGCCTCGCCCACCGGTGCGTTGGCCGCCAGGCCGTTGGCCAGGGCGAACACGCAGTCGTTGGTGCTCATGTCCCCGTCGACCACCACCGCGTGGAAGCTCGCATCGACCGCGCTGCGGAGCGCCCGGGCGAGGACCGGCGGCGAGACGGCGGCGTCGGTGCACACCACGGCGATCATCGTCGCCATCTGAGGGGCGATCATCCCCGAGCCCTTGGCCAGGCCAAGGATGCTCACCTCTCGTCCCCCCAGGTGGAGCGACCGGCGCGCCACCTTGGGATGGGTGTCGGTGGTCATGATCGCTTCGGCGGCGGGCTCGCAGCTGGCGCCGAGCGACTCCACCAGCCGCGGCAGACCCTGGATGATCTTCTCCACCGGGAGCGGGACGCCGATGACGCCGGTGCTCGCGGTGAAGGTGGACTCGGGCGTGACCCGGAGCGCCGTGGCCAGCGCCCGCCGGACCTGCACCACATCCCTGCGCCCCTCGTCGCCGGTGAGGGCGTTGGCGTTGCCACTGTTGATCAGGATGGCGCGCACGGCCGTCGCCGGGAGCCTGGGCTCGGCATCCTGCACCGGCGCGGCCTGGGCCCGGTTGATGGTGAAGCAGCCCGCGGCGGAGGCGGGAACGTCGCTGACGATGAGCGCGAGGTCCTTCCTCGCCGGCTTGATGCCGGCGTGAAGCCCGGCGAACCGGAAGCCCTGGACGTTCACGGCGACACCCCGGGGGACGGCTCGAGCGCGGTTCGCTCGGGCAGCCCCAGCATGAGATTCAGGTTCTGCACGGCCTGGCTCGCCGCGCCCTTGAGCAGGTTGTCGAGCGAGGAGACGACCACCACCCGGCCGGGGTCGAAGGCGGAGTCGGCAGCAGACACCGACAGGGCGGCGCGGGGTGTGCCGACGGTCCGCGCGATGGAGACCTGCTCCGGCATGTCGAGCACCTCGACCAGCGGCTCCTCGCGGTATGCCGCCCGGAGGGCCTCGGCCGGCGCGCTCGCGTCGATTCCGGGCGCCAGGCGTGCCGAGGCGGTGGAGAGGATGCCCCGCTTGATGGGGAGCAGGTGCGGGGTGAAGGTGAGCCTCACCGTCCTCCCTGCAGCGCGGGCGAGCGACTGGGCGATCTCCGGGGTGTGCTGGTGCCGGAGGACCTTGTAGGGCCGGACGTCGTCCGCGACCTCGCAGAAGCTGTAGGCCTCACTGGCCTGCCGGCCCGCGCCGGAGACACCCGAGGCAGCGTCGATGACGATGGACTCCTCCGCCAGGAGGCCGGCGCGCAGCAGCGGTACCAGCGCCAGCGCGGCCGCGGTCGGGTAGCAGCCGGGGTTGGCGACCAGCCGGGCCGAGGCGATGGCCTTGCGGTCCACCAGCTCGGGCAGTCCGTACACCGCGCGCTCGAGCAGCGCCGGCGCCCGGTGCTCGAAGCCGTAGTGCCTCGGGTACGAGGAGGGATCGACGAGCCGGAAGGCGCCGGAGAGGTCCACCAACTTCACCCCGCGCTCCAGCAGGGCGGGCCCGAGCTCCAGGGAGGCCTCGGCCGGGGTGGCGAGCAGCACCAGGGCACAGCCCTCGGAGGCCGTCAGCGCCTGGGCATGGGGCACGTACGCCAGCGCCCCCACCGCGCCGCCGATGCCGGTCTGCGCGCGGACGGTCGCGCCCGCCCAGCGATCGCTGGCGACGAAGCGCACCTCCACCCCCGGATGCGCGGCGAGGACGCGGCAGAGCTCGATGCCGGAGTAGCCGGAGGCCCCGACCACGCCGATGGAATACTTATGCATTGAGCGTGCATATCTATACGCTCACGCCGCGGCGCGCAAGCGACATCGTGGTGGCTCATCCGCGCGGGGCGCGTCCGGTGTGCTCTGGTGGCGCAGCTAGGCGCGTGGCTGCAGCACGCGCAGCGCGACCTCCGCGGCCATCTCCAGCTCCTGGCGGCGCACGCCGGCGCGGGCGAGGACCGCGAGGCCGTGCCCCTCGGCGGCGAAGAAGCGCGCCAGGGTCCGCACGTTCTCGCGGGCGGCGATCCGCGGGTCGCGAGCCAGCGCCCCCTGGAGGCGGTCGGTGGAGGCACGAACCCCGGCCAGCACCCGATCACGGAGCGGATCCGGGACGGTGGTGCAGGAGTTCAGCGCTCCGACCAGAAGGCAGCCGCGGGGCCCGGCGGGCTGGGTCGCCATCCGGATCAGGGCCATGAACCAGGCCCGGACCGCCTCCGCGCCCGCGGCGGGCGGCGCCAGCGCCGCGCCGATGACTCCGTTGACCTGCTGCCCGTACCGGTCGAGCACCGCGTCGAACAGCTGCGCCTTGTCGCCGAAGGTGGCGTAGAGGCTCGCCCGGTTCACCCCCAGGGCCTCCACCAGGTCCTGGACGGTCGTCGCCTCGTACCCACGCGTCCAGAAGACCTCGGTCGCGCGGTCGAGCGCCTCGTCGACGTCGAACTCCCGGGGGCGAGCCATGACCATCCGCAATGTAACCCCTGGATTTACGGCCGGCAGCTACCGTCACGCCGATTTTGTGGAACGAACGTTCCAGAACTCGCATCCAAGGGCCCGAATCCGGTTCCGGGGCGTCCCGCTCCGGCCGGAGGACAAGGGAGTCACACGAGCCATGAAGCGATTCGAGTCGAAGGTGGTCCTGGTGCTCGGCGGCAACGCTGGCATTGGCCGGGCGGCGGCGGAGGCGTTCGCCCGGGAGGGCGCGAAGGTGGTGGTCGCAGCACGCCGCGAGGAGCAGGGCGTGGCGGTGGTCCAGGCGATCCAGGAGGCGGGCGGCACGGCGAAGTTCATCCGCGCCGACGTGGCCCGGGAAGCGGACGTGAAGGCCGCCGTCGAGGGAACGGTGAAGGAGTTCGGGCAGCTCGACGTCCTGTTCAACAACGCCGGCATCGAGGGGAAGAACGGCCCCATCGGCACCCTGGGAGGCGCCGACTTCGACGAGACCTTCGGGGTCAACGTCAAGGGCACGTGGCTGGGGATGAAGCACGCCCTGCCCCATCTGGCGAAGACCCGGGGGTCCATCGTCAACAACAGCTCGGTGGTGGCGGACGTCGGCTTTGCCGACTTCAGCATCTACTCCGCGACCAAGGGGGCGGTGAATGCGCTCACCCGCGCGGCCGCGATGGAGTTCATCCCCCAGGGCGTCAGGGTCAACGCGGTCGCCCCCGGTCCGATCGAGACGGACATGGCTTCCCGCGTGTTCGGTGGGATCGAGGGGCTCCGCGCCGTGGCGAAGCAGGCGGTTCCCGCCGGCGTGCCCGGAGCGGTCGAGGACATCGCCGCCGCCGTCCTCTATCTCGCCTCGCCCGAGTCGAGCTTCGTCGTGGGGCAGGTCCTCACCGTCGACGGCGGATTGACCGTCCGCTGAGCCCGAGGGCCGGGGCCTCCTCGCGCGCTTGCCGCCGAATCGTTCTCCGCCGGGCGCGCTGTGCCGGGGCCCGTCCGGCGGGTCGCGCCAGTTGGACCGAGGTCGTAGACCCCGGGCGGGGCCCCGAAGCCGATGGCACCCGGTGTACGGTCGCCGGCATGCCGAACCTGTCGCTGGTCGAGATGAAGGGCCTGTCGTCCTTCCGGAAGATCGCGCTGGGGACGTGGCGGACGGCGTACGACCCCTCCATCTACGGCACGCTGGTCCTGCGGATGGATCGCGCGCTCGACTACATCTCGCGCTTCCGTGCCCGGACCGGACGGCGCCTCACCGTCAGCCACCTGATGGCGAAGGCGTCGGCGATGGCGCTCCAGGCCTGTCCGGAGGCCAACGCCGTCCTCCGCTGGAACCGCATCTACCTGCGTCAGCGCATCGGCGTCTTCTTCCAGGTGCTGATGAGCGACGAGGGGAAGGCCGACCTCTCCGGCGCCACCCTCTATGATCTCGAGGCGAAGTCCCTTCTGGAGATCCTCGACGAGTTCGAGAAGAAGGTCTCGCTGGTCCGTCAGCGCGAGGATCCGTCGCTGGAGAAGACCCGGGGAACGTTCCAGCGAGTCCCCTATCTCCTGCTCCGGCCGTTCCTGCGGCTGCTCTCCTTCCTCTCCTACACCTTGAACCTCGACCTCCGCTGGCTGGGCATCGCCTCGGACCCGTTCGGGAGCCTGATGATCACCAACATCGGGAGCCTGGGACTCGACACGGCGTACGCGCCGCTCGTGCCCTTCTCCCGGGTGCCGCTGCTCTTCGCCATCGGGGAGGCCAGGGAGCAGGTCCTCGTCGAGAATGGCCGGCCGGTGGTCGCACGGGTGATGAGCGTCAACGCGACCATGGACCACCGGGTCATCGACGGCTTCCACGCCGCCCGGATCTCCCAGGTCCTCCGGGAATGGATGGAGGACCCGGACGCGCACTTCGACCCCCTGGGCGGACCGGCGGTCCAGCCGGCCTGATCCGCCATGGATTCCTCCTCGACGGCCCTACCCGGGCTTCGGTCCTCGCGACAGCACGCGCGGCACCAGCAGATCTCGCGCTGAAGGCTGCTCCGCGCCGAGCGGCAGGCGAAAGCCGACGGTGGTTCCCATCCTCGGCTCGCTCTGGACGAAGGTCGTCCCCCCATGCGCCTCGACGAGCCCCTTGACGATCGAGAGTCCGAGGCCGGTCCCCCTCGACGACCCTGCGCTCCAGTACGGATCGAACACCCGTTCCAGCTCGTCCGGCCCGATGCCCGGCCCGTCGTCGGAGATGGAGCAGTGAGCCCACCCGTCCAGAACCCAGGCTCGGGCCGTGATGCTTCCCTCGCTCGGCGCGAACTTCACGGCGTTGGCCAGGAGGTTCGAGAGGACCTGGAGAAGGCGTTCCCTGTCTCCGTGCAGGGGCAGCGACGGCGGGACCTCCACGCGGAGCGTCTGTGACTTCTCCTCCGCCAGCATCCGGAACGTGTCGGCCGCCTCGTGGATCAACGCGCTCAGATCCTGGGGCGTACGCACCAGGGACAAGTGCCCGGTGCGAATCGTCGCCGAATCGAGGACGTTGCGGATCAGCGACTCCATCCGCTGGGCACACCGGGCGATGA
Source organism: Myxococcaceae bacterium (assembly GCA_035646995.1). Classification (GTDB taxonomy): domain Bacteria; phylum Myxococcota; class Myxococcia; order Myxococcales; family Myxococcaceae; genus RPRB01. Next base: position 14,528 of record DASROG010000437.1, on the reverse strand, counting down.
ACTCGCCGTGCCTGCGGGCGTGAGGACCGAGCTCGCCGGCGGGCTGGTTCAGCAGATTCCGCGTGCCGAGCCGGAGCGCGCCGAGCGGATTCCTCATGTCGTGGGAGACGATGGCCAGCAGCTCCTGCTCGGCATTGAGCGCCTCCATCCGCTCCGTGCTGGTCGCGGCGAGCACCAGGGCGGTGATGCTCGCGACCGCCATGAAGATCTGCAGCTGCAGGAGGCTCAGGTCCGGCGTCTCTCCGACGAAGGGACCATGGCCGGCGAGCGTGCCCCAGATCGCGAAGATGGAGATGAGCAGGATGGTCGCCGTGCCGCCTCGTGGACCGTACCGGAGCGCCGCCCAGATGAGGACGGGGAACAGGGTGTGGGCCTGCCGGAACGGGGTGGAGTCGAGGGGCGGTCCCAGCAGGAACACGAAGCAGCTGAGACCCACCGCAGCGACGACCAGCGCCAGCGCCTCGAGGACCCTGCGACCCGAGAGCGTCAGCCCGGCGAGGCTGCGCCAGGTCAGAAGCACGGGCGCGACGACCAGATCTCCGAGCGCGTCGCCCACCCACCACGCGCGCCAGGTCTCCCCCACGTGTCCGGGCTGGGCGATGCCCGCGGACCAGAGCACCGCCACTCCGACCGTCGCGCTGACCATGGTGCTCAGCCCCGCGGCGAAGGCGACCAGCGCGAGCACGTCGGACAGGCGGTCCAGCCCGAGGTGGATCCGCGCCACACGGGTGAGCAGGGCCACCGCCAGGATCGCCTCGAGCGTGTTCCCGATCCCGATCCCGGTCGCGACCCAGAAGGAGGCGCCGCTCCACACGTTGGCCACCAGGGCTCCCAGCATCAAGGCTGGCCACAGGCGAACTCCCCGCAGCAGCAAGGCAGCCAGGGCGATGCCTGTCGGGGGCCAGACGAGCGTCGCGAAACCGCTCACCGGAGCCAGGGTGAGCCCCAGCCGCGCCGACAGCACGTAGGCGACGAAGACGAGGATCAGCTCGGAGGCCTGAGCCAGGGCGCCGGGCCTCGCCTGTCCGGCGGTCGGATCAGCCTCGGCTGGATCGGCACGTACCCGCACTCCCCAGTCCCCGCGGCGGAGGCTATCTCATCGCCGGAGGCTGCTGAATCCATCCCCGGCGCTGTTCGGGGCCTCACGTCCTTCCCGTTCGAGGCCGAGGCCCTCCAGCCGCTGGCCACTCGGTCCCCGGCCTTGGCCTGCCTCTCCGTGGAGAGCAGATCAGTTCCGATAGAAAATAGACCAAACACTGATTCTTCCTATTGAATAGTGCCCGTAGAGCGGCAATATGTCGTTTCCATGGACGATGTCGACACGGAGATCGTGGACCTGCTCCAGGCCGACGCACGGCTGACCCAGGCGCAGATCGCGAAGAAGGTGGGCCTGTCGCAGCCCTCGGTGGCCGACCGGATCCGGAAGCTCGAGGAGCAGCGGATCGTCACCGGCTACACCGCGAAGGTGGACCCCCGGAAGCTGGGAAAGGACATCACCGCCTTCATCGGCGTGGGCATCGAGCACCCGAAGTACTTCGAGGGGTTCGCCCGGAAGGTGATGGGCCTCGAGGAGGTCCTCGAGTGCCACCGGGTCGCCGGCCAGGACAGCTATCTGCTGAAGGTCCGCACGGAGAACACCGGCACCCTCGACCGGCTCCTCACCGAGGAGCTGCGCACGTTGCCCGGCGTGACCCGGACCCAGACCATCATCGTCCTCTGCTCGGTGAAGGAAGAGACCCGCATCACTCCACGACGGGAGGCCGCGCGATGAGCATCCAGACGGCGAGACGGATGGCGGGTGTGGCCCCGTCGGCGGTACGGGAGATCCTCAAGGTGGCCGAGCGTCCGGACGTCCTGTCCTTCGCCGGTGGCCTGCCGGCGCCCGAGCTCTTCCCGGCGCGGGAGCTGGGCCAGGCCTTCGAGGCGGTGCTCCGGAAGAATCCTGGCTCGGCGCTGCAGTACGGCATCACCGAGGGATTCCTCCCCCTGCGCGCGTGGGTGGCGGACCGCCTGCACTCCCGGGGCATCGCCGCGACGGCGGAGAGCGTGATGGTGGTGAGCGGCAGCCAGCAGGGCATCGACCTGGTGGCCCGGGTGCTGCTGGATCCGGGTGATACGGTGCTGGTGGAGAACCCCAGCTACCTCGCCGCGCTTCAGGCGTTCGCCGCCTACGAGGTCGAGGTGGTCGCGCTGCCCGGCGACGACGACGGCCTACGGACCGACCTGCTCGAGGAGGCCGTCCGCGAGCACCGGCCGGCGCTGGTCTACGTGGTCCCCGAGTTCCAGAACCCGCGGGGGACGACCCTCGCCGCACATCGCCGCGACGATCTGGCCACGGTCGCCCTCCGGCACGGAGTTCCGGTGCTGGAGGACGACCCCTACGGAGCCCTGCGTTTTCGGGGCACGCCTTCCACGCCCGTCGCGGCGCTGGCCGGGGAGCTGACCTTCCATCTCGGCACCTTCTCCAAGACGCTCGCTCCCGGGTTGCGGCTGGGGTGGGCTCACGGTCCGAAGCCGCTGATGCGGACGATGACCGTGGCCAAGCAGGCCTGCGATCTCCACACCTCGACCCTCGCCCAGCACGCGGTGATGGAGCTGCTCCGGACCTTCGACTACGAGGCGCACCTCGCGCGGATCCGGACCGAGTACCGGCTGCGCTGCGAGGCGATGCTCCGCGCGCTCGAGCGCACCATGCCGCCCGGAACGCGCTGGTCCACCCCCGACGGCGGGCTGTTCCTCTGGCTCGAGCTGCCCCCCGGTCTCCGGGACGAGGAGGTGTTCCACGCCGCCCTCCAGCACGCGGTGGCAGTGGTGCCCGGCAGCGGGTTCTTCGTCGGCCCGCCGGAGCACGGCTTCCTCCGGCTCAACTTCTCCAACCAGAGCGTGAGCAACATCGAGCTCGGGATGGCCCGGCTGGGGCAGACGCTCCGCGAGCTCCTGGCGCGGTCCCCCTCCTCGGTGCGCGCGCCGGTCTTCTCCCCTCAGTAGGCGTTTCGCGAGAGGAAGCCTCCCAGCGCGGTGCGGAGGAGGATCTTGAGATCTAGGAGCAGCGACCAGTTCTCGATGTAGTAGAGGTCGTACTCGATCCGCTTCTGGATCGAGGTCTGGCCCCGCAGGCCGTTGATCTGCGCCCAGCCGGTGATGCCCGACTTCACCTTGTGCCGCAGGTGGTACTTGGGAATCTGCCGCTTGAACTCCTCGATGAACACCGGCCGCTCCGGCCGCGGGCCCACCAGGCTCATGTCGCCGCGCAGCACGTTGAACAGCTGCGGGAGCTCGTCGAGCGAGGTCCGGCGGAGGAGCGCGCCCACCGCGGTGCGCCTGTCGTCCCCGGCGGTGGCCATCTGCGGCCCGGCCTCCTCCGAGCCCACCCGCATGGTGCGGAACTTGAGGATCTGGAACAGGGCCCCGTCCATCCCCATCCGCTCCTGGGTGTAGAGCAACGGACCACGGCTGGTCAGCTTCACCGCCAGGGCAGTCGCCAGCATCAGCGGCGAGAGGAGCAGGAGCGCCAGCGCGGAGACCAGGACGTCGAAGGCGCGCTTGGCCACCAGGTTCCAGCCCTCCAGCGGCCCGCCCTGCAGGCTGACGATCGGCAGCCCCCCGAACTCCTCCAGTCCCCCGTAGAGCGTCACGTACTGGAAGAGGTCAGGGACGATCTTCACGTCCACGGTGTACAGCGCCAGCCGTTCCATCAGCGACTTCATCAGCGGCATGTCCTCGGAGGGCAGGGCGAGGATCACCTGGTCCAGGGGCTGCTCCCGGAGAATTTGCTCCAGATCGTCGGTCGTACCCACCACCGGCGCGCCGCGGACCGTCGTCCCCGGAACGAGGAGATCGCGGGAGAGCACCCCGGTCACCTGGAAGCCCAGCTCCCGGTGGTGCTCGATGGTCTCCACCACCCGCTCGCCGAGCTCTCCTGCTCCCACCAGCAGGATGGACTTGAGGTTCAGCCCTCGCCGCCGCACCGACTCGAGCCACAGCCGGAAGGCGACCCGGGTGGCGGCCACCAGGACGAACGAGTACCCCGCGAAGAGCGCGAGGGTGAGCCGCGAGTAGCGCTCGCGGATGAAGTAGGTCAGGGCGACCAGCACCAGGCTCGCGGTGATGGTGGCCTTGAAGAGCTCGAAGACCTCCTCCAGGTGCGTCCGTACCCGGTTGGTGACGTAGAGGCGCGACTGCCGGTACGCCACCGGGAAGAGCACCAGCACCAGGGCCAGGGTGACCAGGGTCTCCCGGACAGGCGGGCGCGGCCAGCCCCCGAGCAGGTCGAAGCGGGTGACGTAGGCCAGGGCGAAGGCGAGGGCCAGCATCGCCACGTCGATGACGACCTTGATCGATGTCCAGAACCGCTGCAGCCGGTTGAACACGGTCCCTGCACTACCACGGAAGCCGGTCGAGCAGGTCGGGACGGGCGGTGACCAGCGCCTCCACCTTTCGCCGCACGGCAGACCGGAAGCGCTCCTCGGAGAAGAGCTCCGCGCGCGCGCGGGCTCGCCCGGGCTCGAAGCCGCGCTCGAAGGACTCGAAGCGCCGCAGCGCCTCGACCAGCGCCTCCGGCTCGGGGGCGTCGAAGAGGAGCCCCGTCTCCGGGGTGACGGTCTCCAGCGCCCCGCCCCGCGCCAGGGCGATCACCGGGCGGCCCGAGGCCAGCGCCTCCAGCGGGGCGATGCCGAAGTCCTCCTCGCCGGGGAAGACGAGCGCCCGCGCGCCGCGGTACAGCTCGGGGACGTCGGCGTCGGGCACCTTGCCCAGCCAGCGCACGTTGGGCGGAAGCCCCGCGCGGAGCAGCCGCGCGTCCTGCCCGTCACCGGCGATCCACAGCACGTGCCCCGTGCGCCGGAAAGCCTCCACCGCGAGGTCCACCCGCTTGTAAGGAGCGAGCGCGCCGAGCCAGAGGAAGTACCCGCCCCGCCCCGCCACCGGCGGCTGAGCATGGACGGGCGGTGTCCCTGCGCCGCTCCGCAGGCGTCCCCCCGGTGCGGGGGGCTGCATTCCGAAGCGAGCGAGGTCCACCGGCGGATGGATGACGTCGGCTTCCCGGCCCCAGAACTGGGCGATCCGCCGCGCCACGTGGTGACTGTTGGCCACCAGCGCATCGGGGTCGGCCGCGGTGCGCCGGTCCCAGGCCTGGAGCGCAGGGCGGCTCGCTGCGGCGGCCAGCCGCACCGGAACGCTCGCCCGCCCCGGGCCGAAGTAGGTATCGAACTGATCCCACATGTACCGCATGGGCGAGTGGACGTAGGCCAGGTGCGGGATGCCCGGGGGCACCCGGGCACCCTTGGCCACGCAGTGGCTGGAGGAGATGACCAGGTCGAACCCGCGGAGGTCGAGGAAGCGCAGCGCCGCGGGCATCAGCGGCAGCAGCGTCCGGTAGCGGTGGGCGATGCCCGGTACCCGCTGGAGCGGCGAGGTGTGCACCGGGCGCGACTCGACGTCCGGCCCCACGCTCCCCGGCACGTGGAGGAGGGTGAAGATCTCCGAGCCGGGGAAGAGCCGCACCAGCTGCGCGAGCACCAGCTCTCCGCCACGGCGCCCGGTGAGCCAGTCATGGACGAGAGCGACGCGCATCGCGGGGCGGAGGAGCCGCTTCCGTGTAGCATGCCCATGCCGACACTCCATGGTTTCCCGGGTCCTCCTCGATCTCCGGATGGTGTCCGGCCGGCTGCACGGCATCGCCCGGTACGCCCTGGAGCTCGCCCGGGTGCTCCCCGCGCTCGCGCCGGACCTGGCCTTCGAGGGGCTGGGCCCCCCGGGCGGGCTGCCGGAGCTCGGGCCGCTGGCGCCCGCCTTCGCGGTGCACCCTGCCCCGGCCGGTTTTCTCTCTCCCCTCGAGCAGCCGGCGCTGGCCGCGGTGCTCCGTCGCCTCCGGCCCACGCTCTTCCACGCGACCTCGTTCTCCGTCCCGCTCCTCTGGCGCGGGCCGCTGGTGGCGACGCTCCACGACGCCGCCCACCTGGTGCGGAGCGAGGAGTTCGGCACGCTGACCGCCGTCTACTACCGGCTGGTGGTGCGTCCCACGGTGCGCCGCGCGCGCGCCCTGCTCACCGTGTCCGAGTTCGCCCGCCGCGAGCTGGCCGGCCGGCTCGGTGTGCCCGAGTCGCGCTGGAGCGTGGTCCCGCCCGGGGTCGATGCCCGGTTCCGGCCCCCCAGCGTGGACGAGCGCCTCGCGGCCCGCGCCCGGTACGCGCTCCCGCCGCGCTACCTGCTCGCGGTGGGGAACCCCAAGCCGCACAAGAACCTCGCGCTCCTCGCGCGCATCGCCGCCCGGCTCCCGCTGCCGCTGGTGCTGCTCGCCGGGGCCGGCGCGGCGCGGGTCTTCCCCCGGTCCACGCGGGTGCTCTCCGAGGTCGACGAGGAGCACCTGCCCGCGCTCTACGGAGGCGCGGAGGTGCTCCTGCTGCCGTCCCTCCACGAGGGCTTCGGTCTGCCCGCGCTCGAGGCGATGGCCACCGGCACTCCGGTGCTCGCGGCCAGGGCCGGCTCCCTGCCGGAGGTGACGGGCGGCGCCGCCGAGCTGCTCGACCCGGACGCTCCCGAGGCATGGATCGCGGCGAGCACCGCTCTGGTGGCCGAGCCGCGGCTACGGGCCCGCTGGGCGTCCGCCGGCCGCGAGCGGGCCCGGGCCTACACCTGGGAGCGTTGCGCCCGACAGACCCTCGCGGTCTACCGCTCGGTCATCGGCTGAGCCGCGGAGAGCGGAACCGGGGTACACGAGGCCCACGCCCCAGACCAGCGCGAAGCCCAGCGCCACGCTGGGGTGAAAGGGCAGATGGTGGGCGATGCCGAGCGTCTGGTAGCCGATCCAGGAGAGCGCCGCTCCCAGCGCCAGCGCGTTCCCCTCCCGCGCCCGGCGGAGCAGCGCACGGAACAGCACCGCGTGGAGCACCACCCACAGGGCGAGCCCGGGCACCCCCGTCTCCGCCCAGGTGGTGAGGGCGATCGAGTGGGCGTCGCGCGAGAGCTGATCGGTGATTCCGGTCACGCTCGCCCTTGCGAGCGCAGCGGCCCGGTAGTTCCCGAAGCCCACCCCGAGCCACGGGTGCTGATGGACCAGGTCCCACCCCGCGCCACGCGCCAGCGCCCGCTCGCCCCCGGCGAAGTTCTCCATCGCCGCGCCGAGCCGGGCATGCCATCCCGGGCTCAGGAGCGCCGCGGCGCCGAGCACCAGGACCAGGGCTCCCAGCACCGTGCGCACCCGGGCGCTCCGCGTCACCGCCACCGCGGCCAGGGCCACCAGGAACACCGCGGTGAGGAGCGCGGCGCGGGCGTAGGAGAGCACGATGCAGCCGAGGCAGGAGAAGACCAGCGCCGCGGCGAGCACCCGGGTGCGCCCCGCGGCGGGTCGCAGCGCCGTGGCGACCGCCGGCCCGAGCGCGGCCACCGAGGCATGGGCGAGCCGCAGCCGGTGGAAGAAGAACCCGCCGGCGGCGAAGCGGTCCTCTCCCCCGAACGTCTCGTGCACCCGCTCCACCGGGACCCGGAGGAAGGCGGGAATGGGGAGTGACCAGCGCGCCGCGTGCTGCACCGCCGACAGGCCGAGCGAGAGGAGGCCGCCTGCGACGAAGAGCGCCGCGGGCCAGGTCCAGCGGAGCACCTGCGCCCCGAGCAGCCCCGCGGCGGCGAGCGCCGCGGTGTCCAGGCAGTGCAGCCAGAGCGCGACCGGCGGAAGCCCCGGGGCCCCGAGCGCGCGGGCGATCAGCGGCGAGACCGCCTGCCATCCTCCGAGCGCCAGCGCCGCGCGCGCCGGGAGTCGGGCGTCCGGCGGGAGCGCCGCGCCCCGGAGGACCAGCACCCCCGAGACGACCAGCGCGAGGTCGGCCACGCCCTGGAGCAGTCCCTCGGCGAGCCAGAACGCGGCCGCCCACGCGGCCAGGAGCACGGTGGCCACCCGGGCCGGGGTCACGCCCGCGCTCCGGACCACCCTCGCTGCCGGCGAAGCCGCCGCGCCCAGCCGGGCGGAACCCATAGCAGCGCGGCGAGGGCCAGGGTCAGGGCGAGGATGGGGAGCGCGGCGGCGAGGAACGGCGCCATCCGTCCGGCGTTCACCAGCGTGCGGGCGATGACGGTGAGCCCCCACAGCCCCATGGTGACCGCCAGGCCTTCCACCAGCGCCCCGGTCAGAGACCCTCCCCGCCCCGGCCGAAGCGCGAGGGCCACCGCCACCAGCGCCGCCGGAACCCCCGCCAGCGGATAGGCGAAGCGGTTGCCCAGCGCGAGCAGGTACAGCCGGTCGGGAAGGCCCACCTCGCGGCGCGCCCGGATCTGCTGGCGGAGCACCGGCAGCCGCATCTGCTCCGGACGCCCGGGCCGGATGGCGAGCAGCGACGCCGGGATCCCCAGATCCACCGTCTCCTCGGACAGCTCGGTCAGCTTCAGCCCACCTCGCCGGTCGAAGACCCGGCGCGTCACTCCATGGAGCCGCCAGCGGGTGCCCCCGGCGTGCTCCATGCCCGTGGCGTCCACGCGCTCCGCCAGCTCGAACTCCGGCGTGAGTCGCAGCACGGTGACGCCGCGGAAGCCGGACTCCACGTCGCCGCCTTCCAGGTGGAGGATGCGATCCTGGTGGCGAAACCACTGCTTGCGCTCGAAGTAGGAGCGCCAGTCACCCCAGCGGTGAAAGCGGAGCGCGGTGATCTCGTCCACCCGGCGGCTGGCGTGCCCCACCACCAGCTCGTCGAGGAGCCCGAGGAGGAGCGCGGCGCCGAGGGCCGCCGCCAGCACGGGGAGGATCAGCACCCGCCGCCCGAAGCCGAGCGCGAGGATGGCGGTGAGCTCTCCCTTGCGCCGGAGGAGCGAGACCAGCGTGGCGCTGGCCAGGAGCAGCGCCGCCGGCGCGAGCTGGTGCGTCGCCACGACCGCTTTCCACCCATAGAGCTCCAGCACGTCCCTCACCCAGTTGGGTCCGGTGTACGCGCGGGCGCGGTCGACGAAGTCCGCCACCAGGAAGACCACCAGCAGCCCGGCGAGCACCGCGCCCACGAGCACCAGGTAGCGCCGGAGCACGTGGCGCAGCAGCAGCCCACGCATCAGGCCACCAGCCCCCGCCGGGTGAGGCGGACGAAGAGCCAGGTCCCGAACGCGCCGAAGACCAGATTGGGGGCCAGGCCCACCAGCCACGGCGCGAGCCGCCCGGCGGTGCCCAGGTTCTCGAAGCTCCGCTCCACGATGTAGTAGGCGACGTAGGCCCCCAGCGCCAGCAGGTACCCCCGGGTCCGCGCCGCGCGCGAGGACATGGCCAGCGGGACGCCGAAGAGGGCGAAGGCCAGTGGGGTCAACCCCTGGGCGAGCCGGACGTGGAACGCGGTCAGGAAGGGCGCCGGGCTCTTGCCGGCGGCCCGCGCCTCGCTCGCGGCGTCCAGCAGCTCGCGCGGGGTGAGCTCCTCCTTGGGCGAGCGGAAGTGGTTCTTCCGGAGGATGGAGTCCTCCACGCCGATGGAGAGGTTCCCGTCGCGGAAGGTGAGCACCGCGTAGTCGGTCCCGGTGTGCTCGGCGCGGTGCACCTCTCCGGACCTCAGCCCCACCGCGAGCGAGGCCCCGCGCCCCGAGGGATTCACCGTCCCCTCGTGGGCCAGGACCAGGAGCGGCGCCCGCGGGTCGCGATCATCGTGCACCAGCACGTGGGTCCACACACCGCGCTCGCGGTCCACCTCCTGGGCGTAGAGCGTCAGATCGGTGAGGTCTTCGTAGAAGACGCCGGGACGGACATCCCCGAGCACGTTCTTCTTGATGACCTCGCTCACCTGGACCTTCACCTGCTTGAGCCCCCAGGGCTCGGCAGTGGAGGCGAGCAGGAGCACCAGCACCCCGAGCGCTCCACCCACCACCAGCGGCACCCGGGCCAGCTTCCACGGCGTCGCCCCGAGCGAGAGCAGCGCCAGGAGCTCCCGGTCCTCCCCCAGCCGCCCGAGCCCGAGGAGGATCGCGAGCAGGAAGCCCACCGGGAGCGACATCACCAGGAGGTGGGGGCTCAGGTGAACGACCAGCCGGAGGAAGTCCCAGGGGGTCACCGCCGAGCCGAGCAGCACCTCGGTCCCGCGGAGGAACTGCATCACGAACAGCAGCAGGAAGAGGAACACCACCCAGAGCAGCAGCGGCACCAGCAGCTCGCGCAGCAGGTAGCGGACGAGCAGGGGGAGCTCGGGCAACCTCACGTGAGCGGTCCGAGCCCCTTGGCCCCGATGTCGCGGCGGACCTGCATGCCGGCAAATGAGATGCGGCTCACGGCACCGTAGGCGTTCGCCCGCGCCTCGGCCAGCGTGGGCCCGCGGGCACAGACGGTCAGCACGCGGCCGCCGGCGGTGACCAGCGCGTCGCCCTGGAGCGCGGTGCCGGCGTGGAACACCTGGCAGCTTCCCCCGATGCGGTCCGCGCCGGAGATGGGCGCCCCGGTGACCGGCGCCGCGGGGTACCCCGGGCTCGCCAGCACCACGCCCACCGACGCCCCCGGAAGCAGCGCCAGTGGCCTCGGGGCGAGCGTGCCCCGGGCGCAGACCTCGAGCCAGGGAAGCAGGTCCTCGCCCAGAGACAGCATCTGGACCTGCGCCTCGGGGTCCCCGAAGCGCACGTTGAACTCGAGCACCGCCGGGCCCTCGCGGGTCACCATCAGGCCCGCGTACAGCGCGCCGCGGAACGGCGTCCCGCGGGCGGCCATCGTCCGCAGCACCGGCGCGATGACCTTCTCGCCCACGCGGGCCAGGGCGGCGGCGTCCAGCACCGGCGCGGGGCAGTAGGCGCCCATCCCTCCGGTGTTTGGTCCCTGGTCGCCGTCGAGGAGCCGCTTGTGATCCTGCGCCGGTGGGAGCAGCACGTAGCGCTCGCCGTCGCACAGGGCGATGACGCTCACCTCCTCGCCGTCCAGCACCTCCTCGAGAACCAGCGTCCGGCCGGCCTCGCCGAGCGCGGCGAGCGCATGCACCGCCTCCACCGCCTCGTCCGCCCCGCGGGCGACGATGACTCCCTTCCCCGCGGCGAGCCCATCCGCCTTCACCACCACCGAACCGCGGGCCCGGGCCCAGGCTTCCGCCTCCGGCACCGAGGTGAACGCCCGGCCAGCAGCGGTCCGTATGCCGGACGCCAGCATGACCTCCTTGGCGAAGGCCTTGCTGCCCTCCAGCCGCGCGGCGGCAGCGTCGGGTCCGAACACGGCGATTCCCGCAGCTCGGACCGCGTCGGCGACGCCCGCCACCAGCGGGGCCTCGGGTCCGACCACCACCAGGTCCGCCCGGGCCTCGCGCGCCAGGCTCGCCACCGCGTCGGGCCGGTCGGCCACCACCGGCCGGTTCTCCGCGAGCGCGGCCGTGCCCGGGTTTCCCGGAGCGCAGATCAGCGCGCTGAGCCTCGGGCTCTGCGCCAGCTTCCAGGCGAGCGCGTGCTCCCGCCCACCGCTTCCCAGGACCAGAACGCGCATCGGTGTCGGATCAACCCTCCGGCGGCAGAAGGTACAGGGCCCGCCAGGCCGAGGCGTACTCCGGATCGAGCACGATGACACGCTGGAGCCGTTCCCGGGCGGACACGATGGCCCCCGAGCGGGCCTCCAGCTCGGCCAGCCGCACCGGGCCAGCGAGCAGCCCGGGGCTGAGCGTCTGCGCCTCCCGCAGCGCACGCTGCGCTCCTTCGGCGTCCCCGCTGGCCAGCAGCGCCGAGCCGAGCGCGTACTGGGCGAAGCCGTTGCTCCGCCCTCCCGAGGCGACCGCCTCGTGGGCCCGGGCCAGTGCCCCGGCGGTGTCGCCTCGGGCACCGAGCAGGATGGACTTCCATCCCAGGACCACCGGCTGGGTGGCGCCGGTCTTGAGGATCCGGTCGACGAGGGCCTCGGCCCCCGCCGCGTCCCCCTGGTGAACCCGGAGCACGGCCTCCGCCAGGAGGGGCTGCCCGTCGCGATCGTCCTTGCTCAGGAGCACGAGGCGCTCCGCGGCCCCCTTCAACCCGTCCCCCGGCAAGAGTGGGGGAATCCCGGGCCCGTCCCGGTAAGGGTCCGCCTGCAGCGCCGGAGCGACGCTGTGCAGTGCCCGCTCCCGGTCCCCGGTCATCGCCCAGGCCGCGCCTGCCCAGAGCCGGGCGTCGGTCCGTCGCGCGTCGGCGGCCGCAGCCCGGTCGAAGGCCTCGGCCGCCGCCGGCCAGCGCTGCTGTGCTGCGCGCACCCTGCCCTCGAGCAGCGCGGCGAGCGCGGGGTCGCCGAGGTGCTCCAGGACCGGCGGGAGGTGGGCCGCGGCCTGGTCCGGCGCTCCGCGGTCCAGGTCCACCAGGAGCGCCTGGAGATGCGCCTGAACGTCGTCCGGGGCGAGCTGCAGGGCCGCCGCCGCCGACTGCGCCGCGGTGGGCAGGTCGCCGGCGGCCCGGGCGACGCGGGCGAGGCACACCTGCGCCCGCAGCCGATCGGTCCCGCTGAGGCGCCCGCGCTGGAGGGCACGGGTGAGGAGCCTCACCGCCTCCGCGGGCGCCCGCTCGGCCCCGGCCCGCAGTGACGCCATCTCGATCACCGCCGGGCCGTCCTGGGTGGCGGCGTTCGCCTGCAGCCGCTCGTAGAGCTTGCGCGCCTGTGCGGTCTCACCCACCTGCCCGAGGAGCCGCGCCAGCGCCCGGGCGGTCCGGGGCTCGTCGGGGTCCACCTCCAGCCGGGACTGCAGATCGGCTCTGGCCGCGCGGGGCGAGCCTCCGGCCTCGTGCGCGGCCGCCCGGACGTTGAAGACCCTCCGCTGCGCCGGATCGCGGTCCTGGACCTCCTGGAGGAGTGAGATCGCGAGCGCCGCCGACGAGCCGGCGTAGGCTTCGGCCAGCACCAGCCGGGCCCGCGTTCCCCAGACCGGCGAGGGAGCCGGGGGCGGTGCCCCGGAGGCGGCCGGAGGCGGCGGACGGGTGGCGTCCACCGCGCTCTGCCCGAGGGTGCGCGCGCGCTCGATGTCCTTGGGAGTGCCCCGGACGAGCAGGAGGCTCGCCAGCCCGACCTGGAGCGGCGGTCGGCGACCCATCCGGTCGAGCGCGCTGTCTCCGAGGCGGACCAGCGCCTCGAGCTCGTTCGCCGGGAGCTGGCTTCCGCGCCCGCGCGCGATGGACTCCATCCACAGGCCGAGCGCTTCGGTGTTCCGAGGCTCCTGAACCAGCGCCGTCTCCAGCGCCCGCTCGGCCGCGAGGTCCGAGGCCTCGGTGTCCCTCGCCAGGTCCGCCTGCGCCGAGGCGACGAGCTCGGCCACCGGACGGGCTTCGGCGGGCGGCTTCCACGCGGCGAGCCGCGCCTCGAGCCCCTCCGGGAGCCGGACCTCCGCAGGTCGCTTGTTCCCCGGTCGGGGAATGACATCGGCGACGCGCTGGAGATCGGCCGGGTCGGGCCGCACGCGCAGGTACCAGAGTGCTGCGGACCCGGCGACCGCCAGCGCGAGCACCGCGAGCAGGATCCAGAGCAGGCCACGGCGGTCCGGAGGAGGCACGGTGCGAAAGGCGGTGCGCGGCCTGGCCGGTGGGGTGGGGAGGCGCGCGGCGAACTCCACCGTGTCGGGCTCCTGGCCACGTGCGAGAGCAGCCGCGCCGGAGGTGACCGCGCCGGGAGCTCCCCGGCCCAGCGCCGCAGCCGTCCGGGCCCGACAGGCGCCACAGACGCCGCTGGCGAGGTCGTCGGCGTCGACGAGCTTCCCTCCGCAGGCCGCGCAGGGCTCGGGAGGAGCGGAGGCCGGAACCGGCGTCGGGGGAGCGCTGCTCCGCGGAGCCGCTCCTGCCGGAGTGGGCCGGGGCGTGCCGGTGGGAGTCGGCGCCGTGGCGCCGCGCGGCGGAGTCCGGGGCTCACCGGCGGGCGCGCGCCGCGGGCCCTCGTCCGGGGAAACCGGCGAGGAGGGTGCGGCGCTCGGACCGGACGCCCCGCGGCTCGCCGCAGGCCCCTGCACCGGAGGGAGCGGCGTGCGCTTCCACGGATCGGAGCGATCGGTCTCGGGCCATGCGTCCGCCTCTGGTCCCCCGCGTGGCTCTGCCGCATCGGCCCCGGCGTCCTCGATGTGGAGATCGCTGAAGTCGAGCGGCGCCGAGCTGGGCCCGCCGAGCGGGGGCGGAGCGCTGGTCGCGGGCGGGCCCGGCCGCGCGCTGCCGGTCGGCGCCGGGATGTCGTCGAACTGGACGTGGCTCCGTCCCACCACGAAGTCGAGCTGGCTGTCGGTCTCCCAGTCGAGCTCTCCGAACAGCTCCTCCTCGGGCTCCGGCTCCGGCTCGACGGTCTTCGTCGTCAGGTTGAGCTTGCCGATCTGGCTCTTTCCGCCGGTGGGCGTGGTGAGCGGGACGCCGCCCGGGTGGAGCTGCTGGGAGTGCTTGCAACGTGGACAGCGCGCACGGCTCGCCCGGGCGACGGCCTCGTCCGGGAGGAGGTACTCGGTGCCGCACTGTTCACATCGGAAGCGCATCCGGGGCGGGCGTCAGTGCCGGAAGTGCCGCACGCCGGTGAAGACCATCGCGACGTCGTGCTCGTCCGCGGCGGCGATCAGCTCCGCGTCGCGGACGCTGCCTCCCGGCTGGGCCACCGCGCGTGCGCCGGCATGGGCCAGCGC
>DASROG010000436.1:0-7823 GCA_035646995.1 Myxococcaceae bacterium | reverse complement strand
GACAGGCACACCACCACGTCCGCGTCCTCCCGCACCGGCAGCCGGGGGTAGTCGTTCCGCTCGTCGTGCGTCTCGAGCCAGGCAATGACGGGGGCGCCGGTGACCTCGAGCGCGGGCTCGACGTGCTCCAGGCAGAAGTCGCGGAGGTCCTTCGCCCCCGGAACGCGGTGGAAGACGCGCACCAGGAGCCGGCGGTCTTCGCGCGTTCCTGGCGCCGCGCGGTCACGCCGCGGAAATCCACCGGCGGGTCGCAGCGGGCGGAGGAGCAGCACGTCGTCCGAGTCCACCATCGTCGCGTTCGCCACGCCGCGGTGCTCGGCCCAGACCGGTCCGCCGTAGAAGGCGGTGAGCGCCGCGTGCCGGCCGGCCATGCCGGCGAAGCCACGGAACCAGACGAATCGGTCCGGCCGGTCCAGGTCCTCGAACTGGCCGAGCACGCGGATGCCCGCCGCCTCCTGCGGCTCGATGAACGCACGCTCGAACAGGGACACCATCGTGTCTCGCTGGCCGGGGTGCAGTGTGTACTGCCGGAGCTCGATGACGGAACAGGGAACCATCCAGAGCAACGTTCACGGCCCCTGGTAGGCTTCTCCAGACCAGATGAGAACCGTCGGGGCAGACCAGAAACGCGCCCTCGCCAGCCTGCTGCTGCGGGTGGACCGGAAGACGACCGCGCCGCTGCATTCGCAGATCGATCAGGCGCTCCGCGCGCGGATCCTGGCCGGGGCGGTGCGGCCCGGGACGCGGCTGCCCTCCTCGCGAACGCTCGCCGCCGAGCTGGGCGTGGCGCGCACGACCGTGCTCCTGGCGCTCGACGCCCTGCAGGCAGAGGGCTACCTCGTCGCCGCCCCGCGCTCGGGAGTCCGCGTCGCGCCGGAGCTGCCCGAGGCGGGATTCGCGCCGGCTCCGGTGAGGGCCGCTCGAGCGTCGTCGGCCCCGCCGCGGCTCTCGCTCGCTGCCCGTGCGCTGGCGGGCCTCGGGACCGGAGCACCCCGGCTCGGTGCTGCACCTCGCCCCTTCCGCCCGGGGCTCCCGGCCCTCGACCTGTTCCCCATGGCGCTCTGGTCACGCCTGGTGAGCCGGGCGCAGTCTCGCGCCAGCGCCCGGCTGCTCGAAGGGGGAGACCCGGCCGGGCACCCCGGTCTGCGCCGGGCGATCTCCGAGCACGTCGTGGCCGCGCGAGGCGCGCGCTGCACTCCCGAGCAGGTCTTCGTCACCGCCGGGACGCAGCAGGCGTTCGAGGAGGTGCTGCGGCTGGTGGTCGATCCGGGCGATCCGGTCTGGCTCGAGGATCCGGGCTACCTGGGGGCACGACGAGCGGTGCTCGGCGGCGGCGCTCGTGCCGTCCCCGTGCCGGTGGACGACGAGGGGCTGGACGTCGAGGAGGGCGTCCGCCGGGCCCCACGGGCGCGGCTGGTCATCCTCGCTCCCTCGCATCAATACCCGCTGGGCGTCACGCTCTCGCTGGGCAGGCGGATGGCGCTGCTCCGGTGGGCCGCGGCGGAGCGGGCGATGATCCTCGAGGACGACTACGACAGCGAGTTCCGCCACCGCGGCCGCCCGCTGACCGCGCTGCAGGGGCTCGACGACGCCGGGCGCGTGCTCTACGTCGGCACCTTCAGCAAGACCATGTTCCCCGGCCTGCGCCTCGGTTACGTGGTGGTGCCGCCGGCCCTGGTGGACGTCTTCGCCGCGGCGCGGGCATCGCTTCCCGCACCGGCCTCGGCGCTGGAGCAGGCCGCGCTGGCCACCTTCATGGACGAGGGGCACTTCGCCCGCCACCTGCGGCGGATGCGGGGCGTTTACCGCGAGCGGGCCGAAGCGCTGCTCGACGCGCTGCGGTCGCGGTGTGCGGGCGCGCTCGAGCCGAGGCCGTGCGACACGGGGATGCAGCTCTGCGCGATGCTCGCCCGAGGCGTGTCGGACGTGGCGGTGCGCGACCGGGCCGCACGAGCGGGCGTGGAGGTCGCGCCGCTCTCGGACTACCGGCTCACCCGTGGTGGGCGAGGCGGCCTGGTGTTCGGGTTCGGGGCGATCCGGCCTGCGGCGATCCGCACCGGGGTGGAGAGCCTGGAACGGGTGCTGGAAGGGACCTGAGCAGCGCGGGGCAAGCGCCGGCCCGGATTAGCCGGACGCGCTGGCCCGTGCCTCGTCGCACTCCGCGCAGCCCTCGCGGGCGGAGTGGAGGAACAGCAGCGGCTCGCGGCCGAGCTGCTCCACGGCGAGGCGCACCACGTCCCGGCTCCGGAACAGCCGCGCCTCTGCGTGTCCGACCGTCCCCTCGGACTGGAGGCCAGCCGATCGAAGCCATCCGTCGGCCAGCTCGAAACGCTGGCAGCAGTGGTCGTTCTCGCCGTACTCGATCCGGACCGGAAGTCCCTCCTGCAACACGGTGATCGCGTTCGTGACCCGGTACGGCACCGCGGCCATCAGCTCGGCGAGGTGCAGGGTGGTGTTCGCGTCATGCCCCACCCCGAGGAGGAGCACTCGCCCGTCGAGCCCGTGGACCCGATCGACCGGGCTGCCCGGGGCGTGAGGCGGGAGGGGAAGGGGGCCGGCGACGACCTCCTCGGCCCGCGGGCCCCGCGCGGCGAAGGCGAACGGGTGCGCGCTCCGCCTCACCCCGGGCATTCGCCAGAAGGTGTCGGCAAGCACACCCAGGTCCGCGGCGGCGGGCGTGGTCCAGGAATCGAAGGACACGTCGTCCCGTCCGGTCCAGGAGGGCATCACCAGCGTGCCGCGAGGTCCGAGCGCCTCGAGCAACGCCTCGAGTACCCCGCGGGGACCGCCCTCCACCGGCCGTAGGGCCCGGAACGAGGAATGCACGAGCAGGACCTGCCCCGGCGCGACGCCGAGCGTCCGCAGCTGCTCGATCAGCATGGTCCGGGGCATGTGCATCGCGATGGCCCTGCAACAACCGGGGCACTGCTCCGCATCCCGGCGAGGCTTGCGCCGGCTTCGAGGCGTGCACACCGGGGGGGCATGGCACACAAGCGGCTCGAGGGAGTCAGGGTGGCGGTCCTGGTGACGGACGGCTTCGAGCAGGTCGAGGTCACGCGGCCGCTGAAGCACCTTCTCAAGCACGGCGCGGCGGTGGACATCGTCTCGCTCCACCGCGGGAGGATCCGGGGAATCAACCTGCTCCATCCGGGAATCACGCTCCGGGTGAACCGCACGGTTCAGCAGGTCAATGCGTCGGACTACGACGCGCTCCTCATCCCCGGCGGCTTCGTGAACCCGGACTTCCTCCGCCAGAGCGAGAAGGCGAAGATGCTGGTGACGGCCTTCGACGTGGCGGGAAAGCCCATCGCCACCCTCTGTCACGGTCCGTGGGTGCTGGTGTCCGCAGGCCTCGTCCACGACCGGAAGCTCGCCGCGTGGCCCGGCATCCAGGACGACATCCGCAACGCCGGTGGAACCTGGATCGACGAGCCGCTGGTCCGGGATGGCAACTGGGTCTCGAGCCGCTCGCCCCTGGATCTCCTCCACTTCGAGCGAGGAATGGTCGAGCTGTTCGAGCAGGCGCCCCGGCGGAGCGCACGCCGAGCGAGCCCGAGGAGATTCGCCCAGTACCGCCCCACCTCGGTGCTCGCCCTCCTGCTCGGCGTGGGGCTCCACGCGCTGGTGCACCGCAGGCTGCTCGCAGCCTGAAAGCCTTCCATTGACTGCGGATGCATGTCCCGGCGCGGAGCGGTCGCTACACTCGTCCGACCATGGCGGAATCGACCACCCTCGACAGCACGCAGCTGGAGACGCACCGCGCCGCGCTTACCGGGCACTGCTACCGGATGCTCGGGTCGCCCGAGGAGGCGGACGACGCGGTGCAGGAGACCTTCGTGCGCGCCTGGCGCAACCTCGACCGCTTCGAGCAGCGCTCCTCGCTGAAGACCTGGCTCTACAGCATCGCCACCCGGGTGTGCCTCGACGCTCTGGCCGATCGCGCGCGCCGCGTGCGGCCGATGGAGCTGGGCCCCGTGGGGACGGTGAGCGACGAGCTCTGTACCCGGCCGGCCGCGGAGTTCATCGAGCCGGTCCCCGAATCCGAGGTGCTGCCCGACGATGCCAGCCCCGCCGAGCTGGCCATCCTGCGCCAGAGCATCCGGCTGGCGTTCATGGCGGCGCTCCAGCACCTTCCCCCGCGGCAGCGGGCGGCGCTGCTCCTGATGGAGGTGCTGGGGTGCTCCGCCGCCGAGGTCGCGGCGACGCTCGACATGTCCGTGCCGGCGGTGAACAGCGCCATCCAGCGTGCGCGGGCGACCCTCGAGGAGCGCCAGCTGCACGCCGACGCAGTGGCTGCCGAGGCGGAGGACCCGGAGCTGGTTCACCGGTACGTCGAGGCCTTCGAGCGCTACGACATGGACGCGCTCACCCGGCTTCTCCATCAGGACGTGGTCATGTCCATGCCGCCGTACGCGATCTGGCTCCGGGGACCCCAGGCGGTGAGCGACTGGATGCTCGGGCGGGGCATCGGGTGTCGGGGCTCGCGGATGCTGGCCACCGCGGCGAACGGTGCTCCGGCGTTCGGTCAGTACCGGAACAGCGGTTCCGGGAAGGGCTTTCATGCCTGGGGGCTGGTCGTGCTGGAGCTCGCTGATGGCAAGGTGACGGGGATCAACACCTTCCTCGACACCGAGCGGCTCTTCCCGCGCTTCGGGTTGCCGCTGAGCCTTCCCGCCTGAGCGCGGGCGCTCGGCTCGCTGGGTGCTGCAGTGCAAGCAGGCGCCGGTGGCTCGACCGGGCGGCACCCGGTCACGCGGACCGATGAGTCCCCCGCGCTCGCGGTGTCTCACAGGCAAACGCGCAACTCATGGAGACCCGCCATGCCCGTGCAGAACGCTCGCAAGCTCTTCGTGAACATCCCGGTCAAGGACCCGAAGGTCTCGATGGGCTTCTTCGAGGGCCTCGGGTTCGGCTTCAACCCGCAGTTCACCGACGACACCGCCGCCTGCATGGTGCTGAGCGACGACGGCTCCTTCATGCTCCTCACCGAGCCGAAGTTCCGCGAGTTCAGCAAGAAGCAGATCTGCGACACCCGCACCCACAACGATGGGCTGTTCGCCATCTCCGTGAACAGCCGCGCAGAGGTGGACCAGCTGGTGAAGAAGGCCGTGACCACCGGGGGCAGGCACGCCTCCGACCCGATGGACCACGGCTTCATGTACGGCTGGAGCTTCCTGGACCCTGACGGGCACCACTGGGAGGCATTCTGGATGGATCCGGCGCACGTCCAGAAGAGCTGAGCCGTTCCGGCCCCGCTCAGCGCCGGGCCCGCTCGCTGTCGAGGTCGGCCATCGCGGGCTCGGGATAGCGCTCCCCGGCGACCGCGTCCGGGGGAACTGCCCGGGCGATCTCCTCCAGCTCGCGCGCGGTGAGGGTGACCTCCGCCGCGCCGAGCGCCTCGCCGAGCCGCTCGCGGGTCCGCGCGCCGACCAGCGGGACGATGTCCTCGCCGCGCGAGAGTACCCAGGCGATCGCCGCCTGGGCGACGCTGATTCCCTTGCGCCGAGCGACCTCGCGAAGTGCCTCGACCAGCTCGAGGTTCCGCTCCACGTTCCCGGCCCGAAAGCGCGGGCTGAAGCTCCGGAAGTCACCCCGGGAGAGGGTCCGTTCCGGCCTCCAGTGTCCGGAGAGCAGCCCCCGGGAGAGCACGCCGTAGGCAGTGATGCCGATTCCCAGCTCGCGGGCGGTGGGGAGGATGTCGGACTCGATGCCGCGAGAGACCAGCGAATACTCGATCTGCAGATCCACGACCGGATGAATGGCCGCGGCGCGGCGCAGGGTGCCCGCGCCCACCTCGGAGAGACCGATGTGGCGGATGTGGCCGGCCTTCACCAGCTCGGCCAGCGTTCCCATCACCTCCTCGACGTCGGTCCCCGACGGGATGCGCGCCGGGCGGTAGATGTCGATGCGGTCGGTGTCGAGCCGCTTCAGCGAATAGGAGAGGAAATTCTTGATCGCCGCCGGGCGCAGGTCGTAGCCGATGAAGCCGCCGCGCGGGTCGCGGAGCGCACCGAACTTCACCGAGACGACCACCTCGTCGCGCCGCCGGCCCCGGAGGGCCTCCCCGACCAGCAGCTCGTTGTGGCCCGAGCCGTAGAAGTCGCCGGTGTCGATGAGGGTGATGCCCGCGTCGAGCGCAGCCTTCAGCGTGGCGACGCTCTCCGCGCGATCCGCCGGGCCGTAGAAATCGGACATTCCCATCGCGCCGAGGCCGAGCGCGGAGACGGCCGGGCCGCTCTTGCCGAGGGTTCGAGTCTTCAGGGCGTTGCGCATGGTCGCTGCTCCTCCGGGGTGAGTTCCCGCGGTTGGCCAGATGTATTGTTCCTGAACCGGTTGATAATCTTCCCGTTCAGGAACCCAATAGTTCTCAGAACGGAACAATGGACCGCATCCGCGCCATGGAGCTCTTCGTCCGGGTGGTCGAGACGGGCTCGTTTACCGCCGCGGCATCCGCGCTCCGGCTTTCGCGCACGCGGGCGACGACGGAGATCCAGCAGCTGGAGGCGCACCTCGGGGTCCGGCTACTGCAGCGGACCACGCGGCGGGTCTCACCCACCGGTGACGGCGCGCTCTATTACGAGGAGGTGCGCCGGCTGCTCCGGGAGCTGCGCGAGCTCGAGGCCGGGCTCGGGGCGGCGGCGGCCAGCGCCCGGGGCCGTCTTCGCGTGGACGTGCCCGCCGCCGCGGGGCGAGAGGTCATCGCGCCGGCGCTGCCGAAGTTCCTCGAGCGCCACCCGGAGATCAGCCTGGAGCTCGGCTCCACCGATCGGCCGGTGAATCTGGTGGCCGAAGGCGTGGACTGCGTGGTGCGGGGCGGCGACGTCCACGACGACACGCTCGTCGGTCGCCGCCTGGCGGACCTCCCGGTGGTGACCTGCGCGGCGCCCGCATACCTCGAGCGGCACGGGAAACCGCGCACGCCTTACGAGCTCGGCGACCACGTGTTCGTGAACTTCTTCTCGGCGCGGACGGGCCGGGTGTTCGAGGTGGACTGGACGCCGCCCGACGGCGGAGCGTCCGTGGTGCTCCGTCCGAGACACGTGGTGGCGGCGAACGACGCCGGCACCTGGATCGCGCTCGCCGCCGCGGGGCTGGGCATCGTCCAGGCGCCGCTCTCCCCGGGAGTCCGGGAGCGCATCCGCCGGCGCGAGCTGCGGGTTCTCGTGCCCGGCTGGCGGCCCGAGCCGCTGCCGACCCACGTCCTCTATCTGGCCACCCGGGTTCTCCCCGCGCGTGTTCGGGTGTGGGTGGACTGGCTGGTGGAGCTCTACTCCGACGAGGGCGCGGCGGCGCAGCGGTTCCTGGTGGAGGCGGAACGGGGCGCGGCACGGCGCCGATGAGTCCGACCTGGCCGGGCCGTCTCCTCACCCGCTGAGCGGGGTCGGCGGGGCTTGCAGATGGTTTCGGATCAGGTTAATCATTGCGCGAACAGGCAACCGCGAGCGGAGGACGACGATGAAGAAGCCACCCGAGGGCTGGGCCCAGATTTGCCCGGCGGTGTTCTACGACGACGCGAGCAAGGCGATCGACTGGTTGTGCCGGGCCTTCGGCTTCGAGGTGCAGCTGAAGATCGAGGGCGAGGGCGGACGCATCGAGCATTCCGAGCTGCGGTTCGGCGAGGGGCTGGTGATGGTGAGCCAGTCCGGTGGGAGGTCCGATCGGCCCAGTAGTCGTCGCCGTAGTCGGTGGTGGTCGGCTCCTCGAGGATCTTGCCCCCGGCAGCCCGGACGCGCACTGCGCCCGCGCCCTCGATCTTCAGCTGCACCTCGAAGCCGAAGGCCCGGCACAACCAGTCGATCGCCTTGCTCGCGTCGTCGTAGAAC
>DASROG010000435.1:0-7096 GCA_035646995.1 Myxococcaceae bacterium | reverse complement strand
GCCACCGACCGCCCCGCGCGTTCCTCGACGATGGCATCGAGATCCACGAAGGGGAGCCCAAGGAGCACCGCCAGCCGCCGCCCGGCCTCCGTCTTCCCCGAGCCCATCGGCCCCACCAGCCACACGTGTCCGGGGCCTGTCCGGGCCGAGAGCCGGAGCCGGGCGAACGCCGGCCGCAGCCCGTCCATCGTGTCTCCGCCCAGGGCCTCGAGCAACGCGTCGGCCAGCGCGAGCGCCAGCACCGCCTCGGTGACCACGCCCGCGGCCGGGACCGCGCAGGTGTCGCTCCGTTCCACGTGGGCGGGGACGAGCTCCAGCGTTCCCAGGTGCACCGAGGGGAGCGCGGCAGGGACGGTGGAGATGGGCTTCATCACCGCGCGGAGCACCACCGGCTCGCCGTTGGTGATGCCGCCCTCCAGCCCGCCGGCGTGGTTGCTGGTGCGGGAGAGCCGGTCACCGGAGAGCACGATGGGGTCGTGCGTCTCGCTCCCGTAGGCGCGCCCTCCACGGATGCCGTCGCCGATCTCCACCGCCTTGATCGCCTGGATCGAGAGCAGCGCGCCGCCGAGCCGCCCGTCGAGCTTGCGGTCCGCCTGCACGTGCGAGCCGAGGCCGGGCGGGACCCCGGTGGCGATCACCTCGATGACCCCGCCCAGGGTATCGCGGCGCCGCTGCGCCTCCTGGATCGCCTGCACCATCCGGTCGGAGCCGGCAGCGGTGAGCGCGCGGGTCTCGGTCTCGTCGGCGCGGAGCGCCAGAGCCTCTGCGTCGTCGCGGAGCAGCTCCGGCGCTACCGCGGAGGCGTCGTCGGCCTCGGCGGTCCCGATGCTGCGGACGTGGCTCCCCACCTGGATCCCCAGCTCGCGAAGCAGGGCCCGGGCGGCGGCGCCGAGCGCCACCCGCATCGCCGTCTCCCGCGCCGAGGCCCGCTCCAGGATGTCACGCAGGTCCGCCGTGCGTCCGTACTTCAGCGCCCCGGCGAGGTCGGTATGGCCCGGCCGCGGCACCTGCACCGGACGCGGGTCGGGCCCGCCCGGAGCCGGGTTCATCCGCTCGGTCCAGTTCTCCCAGTCGCGGTTGCGGATCAGCAGACCCAGCGGTGACCCGAGCGTCTCGCCAAACCTGACCCCGGCGAGGATCTCCGCGGCGTCCTGCTCGATGCGCATCCGCCCGCCCCGCCCGTACCCCTTCTGGCGACGGGCGAGGTCCCGGTCGATGAGCACCGAGGTGAGCGGCAGCCCCGCGGGCAGGCCCTCGAGGATGCCGAGGAGCGCCGGCCCATGGCTCTCGCCCGCGGTGAGCGCCCGGAGCCGCCGGAGTGTCATCCGCCCTCCGCGAGATGCGCGTGCAGGGCGGCAGCCACCTCGGCCCCGGGCTCCGCGCCGGTCCAGAGCCGGAGCGCGGCCAGCCCCTGGAAGCCCAGCATCCAGAGTCCGTCGATGGCCCGGGCGCCAGCCGCCTCCGCGTCACGCAGGAGCCGGGTCCGGAGCGGGCGGTACACCATGTCCATCACCGTGAGCCGGTCGTGTAGCACGCACCCCGGGGGCAGTGGCGAGTCCTCCGGCGCATCCATTCCCACCGAGGTGGCCTGCAGCACGAGGTCCACCCGCGGCAGCACCGGCCCGAGCGCCTGGGCGCTGAGGGGGATGGCCTCTCCGTCGAACGCCGAGGCCAGGTCGAGCGCGCGCGCCGGGTGGCGGTTGGCGATCCACAGGCGCGCGACACCGCCGTCCCGGGCTGCGATTGCAGCCGCGCGGGCCGCGCCCCCGGCCCCCAGGAGCAGCACGGCGCTACCGGCGAGAGAGCGCCCGTGCCGGGCGAGCGCCTGCACCACGCCCTCCAGGTCGGTGTTGTGGGCCACCAGCCTCCCATCCGGCGAGCGCACCAGGCAGTTCGCCGCGCCGGTCCGCGCGGCCCGCGGATCGGCCCGGTCGGCCAGGACCAGCGCGTCCTGCTTGTGAGGGATGGTGACCGACAGCCCGTCCCACCGCCCGGCGCGTGCCTCCTCCAGCACCGCTGGCAGCTCCCCCGCGGGAACGCGGATCGCCTCGTAGCTCATGGTGACTCCGAGGCGTTCGGCGAGCCAGCGGAACAGCCTGGGCGAGGCCGAGTGGGCGATGGGGTCTCCGATGACGGCGAATCGGGGCACGGCGGCGGGACTGGCTCTCCAGGCAAGGCAGCGGTCGGTCCACGGCCGCCGACCCGGGACTGTACCGCCTCGCGGGTCGCCGGGCGGCGTACTGTCCCCCGGATGCGCGACCTCGTGCTCTACGGCAACCACGAGTCCGGTCACTCGTACAAGGTCCGGCTGTTCCTCACGCTCGCCGGCGTCCCCCATCGATACGTGTGGGTGGACGTCGACGTCCCTCGCGCGGTGCGCCCCGAGGAGTTCCGGCGAGTGAGCCAGTTCGGCGAGGTGCCGGTGCTGGTCGCCGACGGGCAGCCTCAGGCCCAGTCCAACGCCATCCTCCTTCGACTGGCTCGGGAGACGGGGAAGTTCGGTCCGCCGCCGGGCTCGAGCTGGGAGCAGCTCACCACCTGGCTCTTCTGGGAGGCGAACCGGATCGGCTTCTCCATGGCCAACCTGCGCTATTACCGCCGCGGGTTCGACACCGCGCCGTCCGGGGCAATGACCTGGGTCGAATCCCGGGCGCTCGCCGACATGGACCGGCTCCAGCAGGAGCTGTCGGTCCGGCCGTTCCTCGCCGGAGATGCGCCGAGCATCGTCGACCTTTCGGCGTCGGCGTACGTCTTCCTCGCCCCCGAGGCGGGCGTCGATGCTGCGCGCGCGCTCTTCCCGGGTGGGCGGGCCAGTACGCCCTCATGGCGCGCTGAGGCGCACCCCATTCCCTTGGGTGATGGGAGGGGCGACGGGAAGATCTTGGCTCCTCCGGGCCCTCCGCCGCATGTTGAGGGGCGAAGGAGGAAGAGGACATGACGAACTTCTGGAAGAAGCTCCTCGTGCAGCAGCCGGGCCTCGGGGCCTCGGCGACCCTGCCCGAGCTCGACGGGATGCCCTGAGCCTGGACGGTGGCCCGCCCCTGCGCGTGTGAGCCTGGACGCGCGGCGCGCCTGCGCCGCTCCACGAGCCTCCCCCTGGTGCAGGGGGTTCGACAGGCGTGCCCCTGGTGCGGGGGCTGAAACGCTCAGTCGAAGGTGAACGCCTCGGCGAGGCTGCGGAAGGCAGTCGCGGCCGGGCCGAGGCGTCGTGCCTTCCAGCGGATCCAGGACAGCGTCCGGCGCAGGGAAAGGTCGGCCACCTCGAGGCGCGCGAGGCGTGCGAGCTGCAGCTCGTCGCGAACCGCCCGCGTGGAGAGGATCGCCCAGCCGACCCCCGCGGCCACCAGCCCCTTGATGGCCTCGGTGCTGTTCACCTCGAACGAGCGTCTCGGGGTCCAGCGGCGCCGGCGAAGCGCGGCGAAGGTCACCTCGCGCGTCCCGGCACCTTCCTCGCGGAGCAGCAGCAGCTCCTCCATGAGCTGGGCGCCGGTCACCCTCCGGCTCCGGGTCAGTGGATGGCCCGGTGCCACCACCACCACCAGCTCGTCCTCCCGCCAGGGCCTGACCTCGAGACGACCGTCGTGGACCGGGCCCTCGACCAGCCCGAGCTCCACCCGGTGCTCCAGCACCGCGCCCATGACCGTCCGGGCATTGGCCGACAGCAGCTGGAGGTCGAGCCCCGGGTGGGCGCGGTGGAGCTCACCGAGGATCGGAGGAAGGAAGTAGTCCGCCAGCGTCGTGCTGGCCCCGACCCGCAGCACGCCGCTTCGCAGGCCACGGAACGACTCCAGGCGCTCCTCGGCGGCACGCTCCTCGGCGAAGAGGGCCCGCGCGTGCTCCGCCAGCTGCGCCCCGACCTCGGTGAGGACCACGCCGGAAGGGGCGCGGACCAGGAGCTGGGCCCCTGCCTGCTGCTCCAGCACCCGCACCGCCTTGGAGATGGCCGGCTGGCTCACCCCGGTGACGCGCGCGGCCCGCGAGAAGCCGCGGTGGGTCACCACCGCTTGGAACAGCCGGAGGGAGTTCAGGTTGAGCGCCATGCCCTCAGGTTATCGAACACCGCGAGTGGATTCGCCCGTACTCTTGGGTTTCGGCGCGCCGGTAGAGTGGAGGGCGGCACGAGGGCCCAATGATCGACGTCTCCGAGCTGGCGGCAGTGCCGGTCCTCTCCGGGGCTCCGGACGAAGACCTGGCCCGGGTGGCCCGGACGGCCGCGGACATCCGCCTCGCGCCCGGGGAGAACGCGGCTCACGAGGGCGACGACCGGGCGCTGTTCGTGGTCCTGGCCGGGAAGATCGAGGTGACGAAGGCCATCGACGGGATCGAGCGAACCATCGGCTGGCGCTCGCCCGGGCAGGTCTTCGGCGAGGTGCCGATCATCTTCGGCATCCCCTTCCAGGGAAGCTTCCGGGCCCACGAGCCGTCCCGGGTCATCCGGATCGATCCTGCGCAGTTCCACACCCTCGCCGCCCGGTTCCCGGACGCGCTGACCCGGGTGGCCTCGCTGGCCCGCGAGCGCATCGGTGGCCTCCAGGGCATCGCCGCCGCGCCGGTTCGATCCCGCGCCACGCTGCTCGGGCGCCGCGGAGACCCCGCGAGCCGGGAGCTGCACTCGTTCCTCACCCGGAACCAGATCCGCTTCGACTGGCTGAACCCCGACTCTGCCGATGCTTCCAGGTGGCCGGGAACGACCGCCGGGGCGGAAGACCTGCCGGCCCTCCACTGCGAGGACGGCACCACGCTGCTCCGCGCTCGCCCCCGCCAGGTGGCGGAGCGCCTCGGCCTGCCGACGCTGCCGCGGGGGACGGAGTACGACACGGTCATCCTCGGCGGAGGCCCTGCCGGGCTCGCCGCCGCGGTGTACGGCGCTTCCGAGGGTCTGCGGACCCTGGTCATCGAGCGCGAGGCGCCCGGCGGTCAGGCCGAGACCTCGTCGCGGATCGAGAACTATCTCGGGTTCCCCACCGGGGTGTCGGGGGACGAGCTGGCCAGGCGCGCGCTCCAGCAGGCGAAGCGGCTGGGGGCGGAGATCATCGTCACCCGCCCGGTGACGGGCGTCGAGCCCGCGACCGGGACCGTCCACCTCGAGGGTCACGGGGCGCTTCGCGCGCGGACGATGATCATCGCCACCGGCGTGAGCTGGCGTCGCCTGCCGATCGACGGGTTCGACCGCCTGCTCGGAAAGGGCGTGTACTACGGCGCGTCCCGGAGCGAGGCGAGCATGGCCCAGGACCAGGACATCCACCTGATCGGGGCCGGGAACTCCGCGGGTCAGGCGGCCATGTTCTTCGCCAACCACGCCCGGACGGTGACGCTGGTGGTGCGGGGCAGCTCGCTGGAGAAGAGCATGTCGCACTACCTGGTGGAGCAGCTCCGGGGGAAGTCGAACATCCGGGTCGCCCTCTCCTCGGAGCTGAAGGCGATTCACGGTCGGGAGCAGCTCGAGGCCATCGAGGTCGTGGAGCGCACCACCGGCGCCGTCCGGCGCGAGCCCAGCACCGGGGTGTTCGTCTTCATCGGGGCCGACGCCGAGACCTCCTGGCTTCCTCCGGAGCTCGCCCGTGACGAGCGCGGATACCTGCTCACCGGAGACGCCGTGGTGAAGGCCGGCCGCTGGCGGGAGCGCCGCGACCCGTACCTCCTCGAGACCAGCGTCCCCGGCATCTTCGCCTGCGGTGACGTCCGGAGCAGTCCAGTCAAGCGGGTGGCGGCCGCGGTGGGCGAGGGCAGCATGGCCATCGCCTTCGTCCACCAGTTCCTGCAGCAGGCCGGGACGAGGCCCGGCGGGCGCTAGGGCCGGCCGCTTCCGGATTTCCCGATCAGCGCCTGCATCAGCCGGACTGCCGCGGCGAGCACCGGGCCGCCGAGCCCGTCCGAGGCGAGCTGCTGGTAGGGCGCCTGTCCGAAATGCAGGCCGCTGGGAGTCAGGAAGTTGATCCGCACCTCGCCGGTCCCGGGCGGCGGGGGGCGAGGCCGCTCCCAGGGGCCGATGGCCTCCACCACCCGGCGGCCGGCCGCGAGCAACGCCTCGAGGTCCCCATCCAGCGAGCGGTCCGGGTGCTCCCAGAGGATCGCGGCGCCGCTGAAGTTGACGTAGCGGGCGGAGAGGTCACGGTACGCCGCCAGGAGGTCCAGACCGCCCTCGAGGCCCACCTCCACCACGACGCCCTCCAGGCGCTTCGCCACCTCGGCCGGCGGTGACTCGCCTGCGAGGCGGAGCGCGTGCCAGGCCTGCAGGACCTGACGCGACTCGAGCTCCGGCTGCTCGAGGATTCCCCGAAGGCGCGCGATGGCCCTCTCCCGGTCTCCCGCACCGAGCGCCCGGCGCGCCTCGATGAAGGAGCGCCAGGGCTCTCCCGTCAGGTCGTCCCGTTCCGGCCAGCGCGCGGCGTCCCCGAAGAACAGCTCGCGCATGGCGAGCGAGGTCCCTGCGCTCACGAGAGTACCTCCAGCGCCTCGCCGGTGGCGGCGCCGAGCTCCCGGAAGAAGCCCGGGTAGGAGATGTCCGCCCACTCCGCACCGTCGACCTCCGTTTCCCCGTCGGCGACCAGGCCCGCGATGGCGAAGGACATCGCGATCCGGTGGTCGTGCGCGGCGTCGATGCCGGCGGCCCGCAGCCGGACCGGTCCCCGGAGGACGAAGCCGTCGTCGAGCTCGTCGATGTCCGCGCCCATCGCCCGCAGCCCGAGCACCAGCTGCCGGAGCCGGTCCGACTCCTTCACCCGCAGCTCCCTCGCCCCGCTGATCCGCGTCTCGCCCTCCGCCTGGCTCGCGACGACCGCGAGGAGGGGGATCTCGTCCAGCAGCGAGGGGACCTCGGCGGGCCGGATCTCCGTCGCCCGGAGCGTCTGCCCGCCCCGGACCCGCAGCGTCGCCACCGGGTCGCCGGCCCGCGACGGCTCCTGCTCCAACTCCACCCGGGCGCCCATCCGCGCCAGCACCGCCAGGAACCCGGTCCTGGTCGGGTTCACGTCCACTCCGCGGACCACCACGCTCGAGCCGGGGACCAGCAGCCCCGCGCCGACCCAGAACGCCGCGGAGGACGGATCCCCGGGAACCTCCAGCGCTTCCGGCAGGGACAGCGGACGGAGCAGAC
>DASROG010000434.1:0-15689 GCA_035646995.1 Myxococcaceae bacterium | reverse complement strand
CCCGTAGACTTGGCCGAGCTGCTCCAGCCGCACCTGGAAGCCCCGGCCCTCCCAAGTGGCGCGCTCCGCGGCGATGCCCTCCTTGTCCGCCCAGGCCAGCTCCGACGTCTGGATGCGGAAGCGCCGGTCGGCGGGCGTCCCGTCCAGCCAGCGCACCACCAGCGCCGTGCCGCCGGGGGCCTCGACCACCTTCTCCGGATCGCTCCGGAGGAAGAGACGCACCCGTCCGGCGGGGACGAAGGTCACCTCGCGCCGGTTCTCCATGAGGCGGACCGGGACGGTCGGCTCGCCTGCCCGAACGTCGAGGCGGCGAGTCGAGGGTGGGGGTGGCACGTCCAGCGGCGGCGGGCCCGCATCCGGGGGCTCCGGGACGGGGGCGAGGGTGACCACCGGCGCGGGCGGAGGTGGCGGCGGAGGTCGGGGCGCCGCGCACCCGGCGAGGGCGAGGGCGAGCAGCCACGCCCTTCGCACACCTGTCCCTCTGGGCAGAGTCACGTCAGGGAAGAGGCGCCACCCGGATTCGAACCGGGGAATGAGGGTTTTGCAGACCCTTGCCTTACCACTTGGCGATGGCGCCGGGAGCGACCGCGAGTTTGTAGACGCGGCCGCTGTACCGGTCAAGGAATGGCAGGATGGACCCATGGCCAAGCTTCGCGCCCTGCTGGTGGGTGCCACCGGCATCGCCGGTCAGCAGTTCGTCTCCGCCCTTCGTGATCATCCCTGGTTCGAGATCGGCACCGTCGCCGCCTCTCCGCGCAACGCCGGCAAGCGCTACGACGAGGCGGTAGCCGGCGGGTGGTTCCTTCCCGAGCCCATCCCTCCCGAGGTGGCGTCCATGCGGCTGCAGGATCCGGGTGCGCCGCCCCGCGGGGTGGACCTGGTCTTCTCCGCGGTGGAGTCGGACGTCGCCCGCGAGCTCGAGCCGCGGCTCGCCGCCGAGCTGCCGGTGGTGAGCGCCGCGAGCACCTTCCGGATGGAGCCGGACGTCCCGCTGCTGATCCCCCCGGTGAACGCGGCACACGCGGGGCTGGTCGCCACGCAGCGTGCACGCGGGTGGCGCGGCTGGGTAGCTCCCATCCCCAACTGCACCGCCACCGGGCTGGTGGTCGTGCTCGCGGCGCTCGCCGAGCGGTTCGGGATCCGCTCGGCCATCATGACCTCGCTCCAGGCGGTCTCCGGAGCCGGTCGGTCGCCCGGCGTGGCCGCACTCGACGTCCTGGACAACGTCCTTCCCTACATCGCCAGGGAGGAGGGGAAGGTCGAGGCGGAGACCCGGAAGATCCTCGGTCGGTGGGCTCCCGGCGGCTCCAGCGTCGAGCCGCTCCCGCTCAAGGTCTCCGCCACCTGCACCCGGGTCGCCGTCCAGGACGGGCACACCGAGACGGTCTCCGTTGGGCTCGGACGGCCGGCGAGCCTCGACGAGGTGAAGGACGCGCTCCGGACCTGGGAGGGAAGCGCGGAGGCCCGCGACCTGCCGTCCTCCGCACCCCGATGGATCGAGGTGCTCGAGGCCCAGGATCGCCCGCAGCCCCGCCTGGACCGCGACACCCACGGAGGGATGGCCACCAGCGTCGGCCGGATCCGGGAGGACGGCGTCCTCGAGCACGGGGTGAAGCTGGTGCTCGTCTCGCACAACACCAAGATGGGCGCGGCGAAGGGCGCGGTGCTCGTCGCTGAGCTCATGCGCGCCAGAAGTCTCCTCGGCCGCTGACCGGCATCGCGCGGCGGCGCTCTTCCGGCGTCCCCCTCCGGCTCGGAGGACTAGGCCCAATCGCCGCTTGCCCCGGAGGAGCGGATGCGCTCAGTTTCGCATGCGCGCTCCCCGGCGAGGCGAGCGCGCCTCACAAGCGGAGATTCGCCGCCATGGCGTACATCGTTGCCGACGGTTGCGTGAAGTGTAAGTACACCGACTGCGTGGAGGTCTGCCCCGTCAACTGCTTCTACGAGGGGGAGAACATGCTCGTCATCCACCCGGACGAGTGCATCGACTGTGGCGCCTGCGAGCCGGTGTGTCCGACCAAGGCGATCTTCCCCGAGGCGGACCTCCCGGAGAAGTGGGCCGAGTACACGGAGATCAACGCCACCTACTCCAAGAAGTGGCCGAACATCTCCGAGAAGAAGGACCCGCTGCCCGAAGCCGAGGAGTTCAAGGACAAGGAGAACAAGCGTCCGCTCCTGAAGCTCTGACGGCGGAAACCAGTCTTCGCTTGCCCTCGCGGCGGATCCCGTCGTCGCTCGTCGGTTACGGGACCCGAGCCCCGCGCCCTCCTCGCTTCTCGGCCTCGGCCGCGATTGCGTCGCGATCCTCACGCTCGCCCCCGGCAGTCTCCGCCGTGAGCCGACGGGCCTCGAAGCTGCGGACCGACAGGCCGCGGGCCTCGAGAGCCTGACGGAGCTCGGCGATCTCCTTCGACGAGGGAGGCCGGGGCGAGGAGAGCCGGAGGGCGATGGCTCCTCGGGCGACGCGCTGGATCTCGAGCTCGCCCGCGGCGCCGCCGCGCAGGGTGAGGGCCAGGGAAGGCCGGCCGCTCCGGACGAGCCGCTCGATGCGCTCCACCAGCGCGAGCGCCCGTTCGATCCGGCCCTCCGACCCCGGCTGGGGTGGGCCGCCCGGGCCGCTCGCGTTGCCCGGGGCGGGCGAACCCTGCGGCACCGAGCCCGATGGCTCCAGGGCGGGCAGCGGAGCCGACGGCCTGGCGAGCACGCCCGGTGCGCGCTCGTTCCTCGCGGTCTCCTCGGACTGCAGCGCCGCGGTGAGGAGATCCGCCGCTCGCACCTCGAGGCGAGCCGTCGCCTGGTCGGTGGCCATCGCGCCGTCGGCCAGCCGCAGGCGGGCCGAGGTGTCCATCTCCCGGCGTGCCTGGCTGCGCTGCTCGCCGCTTGCTCGTGCCGCCCGCGCCTCGACCCGGGGGACGCGCGCCGGGGTCGCCGTCCTCTGCCGGCGCGGCGGAGCGGGGGACTTCCGGGAAGGGCGCTCGAGCCGCCCCCGGAGCAGCTCCTCGAAGCGCCTCCGGAGTGGGACGGGCGGCGGGTCGCTTCGCGGTGCGTCGACGCGGTCGGGCTGCATTCGAGAAGGAGTCGAATCAAGGTTCGTGCCGCACGGGGTCGCTCGCACGACGGCCGGTGCGGAGTCCTCCGCACGGGACGACCATCCGGCCGGTGGGCCGCGCGACAGATGCACACCAGGGGGCCAACGCGCGGTGTGCGCGTCCTCGAGCGCGCGGGTGGTGCATAGGTCATTTCGCACCGGGCGCTGCGCGCGGCGCGCCGTTATGACGACAGGCAGATGCGGTAAGTTGCAGATCCGGAATGACGGCCCCTGCGGACATCAAGCTCGTCATCACGAAGATCAAGGACGAGGCCGAGCTGTTCCAGGCGCTCGCGATCCGCGAGGTCGTCTTCATCGAGGAGCAGCACGTCCCCGAGACGATCGAGCGCGACGCCGAGGACGCGCGCGCTCACCACCTGCTGGCCTTCGCTGAGGGACACGCCATCGGCACCGGGCGCCTGGTGGTTCTGCCCTCACCTCCCGAGGGAGAGAGGGGCACCTGGGGGCAGATCGGCCGGATGGCCGTGCTCCAGTCGCACCGCAAGCAGGGGGTGGGCAACCTCCTGCTGAAGGAGCTGGAGGGCGAGGCTCGCCGGAAGGGACTCACCGGCGTCCTGGTGCACGCCCAGCTCTACTCGCTGGGGTTCTACGAGCGACACGGTTACCGCCCGGTCGGCGCGGTCTTCGAGGAAGCGGGCATCGACCACGTCGAGGCCCACAAGAAGCTCTGACGCGGATCGCCGGCGCGCTCCCCGTGCGTTCCTCGGACGTTTCCCTCGTGCGTCGCTCAGGCGCGAGCGATCTCCGCCAGCCCTGCCTAGCCGACGGCGCGTGCTCCACCGTGCGAGGTCTCGGGGCTCTCCAGCATCCGCTCCAGGAAGCGCGGAAGCTGCAGCGCCCGCTCCACGCTCCGCGAACGGAGGAGCCGGGCGCGCTCGCGGAAGCCGTCGCGCGCGCGCGCGAGCTGCTCGGACGGCGGCTCGAGACCGAGCATCTCCCGGATCCGGCTGAGCATCACCGCGGTGTCCGGAGCGTACAGCCCCAGCCGCTGGTTCTCGATGTAGCCCACGTGAGCCCGCTCGCTTCCGGGGATGAAGTGGAAGAGGAGCAGCGGACCGAGGCCCACCTCGAGCAATTCCTGAAGCGTCGCCGGTGCGAGGCTCCCCAGCACCGGCACGTCGGCCAGTCCCATCAGCGCAGCGAGCACGTCGGGTGCGACGAAGCCGAAGCCATGAAAGCCGTCGTGGGCCCGGGCGCGGAGCCGGGTCTCGAAGGTCCGGTCTCGGCCGGCGACGACCACCAGGTTGGCCGCCTCGCGCACCGCGGGATCGGCGAGCACGGCCTCCAGCACGGGCTCGGTCTTGACCGTCCACGCCGAGCCTCCGAGGAAGAGCAGTGTGGGCCGGGAGAGGTCGAAACGGGCGAACTCGGGCAGCGCGGCCGTCACCTCGGCCTTGAGCGCGGCGCGGACGGTGTCCCGCCCCTCGGCGCGGACCCGCGCGCCGACGCGGACGAACGGCTCGCGCGTCAGGAACCCCGAAAGGTGCAGCCGCTCCTCCGGCACCCCGAGCGAGCGGTAGTGCTCGAGGGTGCTCTCCTCCATCACCACGAGCGCATCCGAGCGGAGCGCCGGAAGGGGCGGGTGGTAGCCGGTGGCGGGCACCCCGTAGTCCGGGACCGCGAGGACCAGGGGCGTGACGAGGCCGAGCTCGCGCCGCACGTGGGCGAAGACCATCGACTGCATCGGATGGGTGGTGACCAGGAGGTCGAAGGACTGGCGCCGCAGCAGGGCCACGGCCTCGGTGCGCAGCTGCGGGCTGAGGGCCATCGCGGTCTTGAGGGCCCAGGGCTCGCTGCTCAGCTCCACGATCTTCCCCTGGAACCGGGGAAGGAAGCGCACGCACACCGAGTAGAACCGGTCGATGAACCGGTCCGCGGAGCTCCACACCTCGGGATCGAGACGCTGCTGCTCGGGGTCGACGCGGGCCAGCGCCGCGGCGAAGGAGTCGCGCAGTGCGTGGTGGCCGCCCCCGGCGTTGAGCGAGGCGAGGAGGACGCGGCGGGTCATCGGGGGTCCAGGTGCAAGGCCGGCAGTAACACTCCGGGCCGAAGGTCGCCAGTTCCACGCGCGTTCACGGCCCGGTCCACTCCCCTAGCCGCGGCGGGGCGCCGGAGGTGAGGCACGCAGCGGATCCTCCGGCCATGCGTGCCGGGGGTAGCGGCGCCCGAGCTCGCGGCGCAGGGAAGGGTAATGCCGGCTCCAGAAGCCGGCGAGGTCCTGCGTTACCTGGACCGCGCGCTGGTTCGGAGCGAGGAGGTGCAGCACCAGGGGCACCCGACCGCGCGCGAGCGCAGGTCCTTCGCGCATTCCGAAGAAGTCCTGGAGTCGGGAGGCGATCCACGGCGGCTGACCGGCCAGGTAATGCACCGGGAGCGTACGGCCCCCGGGGAGCGTCACCCGCTCGGGCAGCTCGCGGGCCAGGAGCCGGCCCGACTCGGGCGGGAGCGAGCCGAGCAGCTCGGCGGCGGGGTCAGCCTCGCGCACCTCGGCGAGGCTTCTCCTTCCCCGGGCGAGCACCGCCGCGAGCGCGGCCTCGTCCAGCTCGGGCCAGTGGGCGTCCGGGAAGACCGAGCGCGCCAGCTCCAGGCGGGCACGCAGGGCATCGAGCCGGGCGGTGTCGATGGCCGCGGCGAGGCCCCGGGACCGGAGCGCATCTGCCAGTACCGCCTCGGTCGCCTCCGAGGGCTCGGCGGGAGTGCGCCGCTCCTCGAGGGTCACCGCCCCATAGCCGAGCCGGGTCAGGCGCTCGACCCGCCCCGACTCCTCGGAGAAGACCAGCCGGTCCTCGTCGGTGAGCTGCTCGGGGAAGAGCTCCAGGAGCCACTCGGGCTCGATGGCGCTGGCCACCCGGACCCGCACCTCCGGACCGCGCGGACCCGTGCGCTGCTCGGCATCGAGCGCGAGCAGGAGCATCGGCTCCTGGACCACGCTCGCCGGGTCGAGGACGGCGCTCCCCCCTCCGGAGAGGACCAGCTCCGGGGCGTGGGGCTTGCGGCGCCGCGCGACGCGGTCGGGGAAGCCGGCGAGCAGCGCGAGGAGCAGGGCGTCGTCCCGCTCACCCGGAGTGGCCCGGTGGCGCCCGTGCAGTGCGCGCGCGAGCTGCCGTGAGGTGCGCTCCACCGCCTGGGCGGCCCCGCCTCTCGCCCGCTCCGCGGAGCCGAGCGACTCCATCTGCTCCAGCACGTCGGAACGGGCGCTCAGCGTGGCTGCGGGCCGGCGCGAGTCACCGAGGCCGGGCCCGGCCCGCGAGGGCCGCTCGGAGAGGACCGCGGCCGCGCGCGCTGCCTCGGGTCCGACGCCGCGGCGCTCCCCCTCGACGAGGATTCGCCCCAGACGCGGATGCACCGGGAAGGAGAGGAGCCGTCGCCCGAGCTCGGTCAGCGAGCCGTCGGGGGCGCGGGCCCCGAGGCGGGAGAGGAGGTCCTCGGCCGCCTGCAGCGCGGTGGCCGGCGGCGCCTCGAACCAGCCAAAGGCGCGAGGATCGGCCGCACCCGCTGCGGAGAGCGCAAGCACGGTCTCCGCCAGGTCGGCGCGGGCAATCTCCGGAAGGTCTCGCTCCGGCCGCCGCTGGAGGTCTCCCGCGGTGTACAGCCGGAGGCAGACGCCGGCGCGCGTCCGGCCCGCGCGCCCCGCCCGCTGCGCCGCGCTGGCCTGGCTGATCGGCTGGACGCGCAGGGAGGGCAACCCGCTCCAGGGGGAGTGGGTCGCCACGCGGGCGAGCCCCGAGTCGACGACCGCCGCGACGCCCTCGATGGTGACTGAGGTCTCGGCCACGTTGGTCGACAGGATGAGCTTCCGCTCCTTCGAGGGCCGCACCGCCCGGTCCTGCGCCTCGGCGGGCAGGTCTCCGTGGAGCGGAAGCACCCGGAAGCCCTGCCGCTCGGCGTACTCGGCGCAGGCCTCCTGAGCGCGGCGGATCTCCGCGGCCCCGGGAAGGAAGACCAGGACGTGGCCCTGGGCGACCCGCGGTGCGAGGCGCTTGAGCCCGGCGAGCACCTGGGCGTCGAGTGGCCGGGTGTCCACCGCGGGGAGGTGCTCGATCTCCACCGGGAACACCCGACCCTCGGAGGTCAGCACCGGCGAGTCGGCGAGGAAGCGCGCCACCGGCGCGGGGTCGATGGTGGCCGACATGACCACCAGCCGCAGGGCCGGCCGCCGCTCGCGGAGGCGGCGGAGGAGGGCGAGCCCGAGGTCGGTGGGCAGGTGGCGCTCGTGGAACTCGTCCAGCACCACGGCTCCGACGCCCCGGAGCCCAGGGTCCGAGAGCAGCCGGCGGGTGAGCACGCCCTCGGTGACGAAGCGCACGCGGGTGGCGGCAGAGGCCACCTCCTCGAAGCGGATCTGGTAGCCCACGCGCCGCCCCACCGGCTCGCCCAGCTCCTCCGCGACCCGGGCCGCGGCGAGGCGGGTGGCGAGGCGACGGGGCTCGAGGACCCACAGCTCTCCCTCGAAGGCGCCCGCGTCGAGCAGCGCGCGCGGCACGCGGGTGGTCTTGCCGGCACCGGGTGCGGCCTGGAGCACGAGGGTGCCCCGCGTCGCCACCGCCTCCACCACCGACGGGAGGAGGGGATCGATGGGCAGCGGCGAGAGCGACATCGTCAGCTCCGGCGCGCGGGCCGCGGCTTTCGCCCGGCGCCGCGGCCAGGCGATGGTCTTGCCTTGCCCGGTGCCGGTGCGGAGCCGGTCCCCGCGGCTGTGCTGCGGGTCGCTCCGGAGGCCGCGCGCGAGCGCGCGACGCCGCCCGCGACCGGGGTCGCGCGCCGTGTGGACGTGGACTTCGCCCGGCTCTCCGGCGCCTTTGCCGCTGCGGGGCGCGCACGGACCGGTTTGTCCGAAGACGCGACACGACCCG
The DNA here is from genome assembly GCA_035646995.1 of Myxococcaceae bacterium. GTDB lineage: Bacteria > Myxococcota > Myxococcia > Myxococcales > Myxococcaceae > RPRB01. The sequence continues at coordinate 7,727 of DASROG010000434.1, read as the reverse complement.
CGGCGGCCCCGGGAGAAGCCTGCGGTGTCCGCCGGCTCCGCGCGCCGCTCGTCGGGCTCGGTCCCTCGCCGAAGGCCCGGGCGGGAAGCGCGGCGGGCGTGGGCTCCGCCTCCGACACCGGTGCGCCCCGGCCTCGCCTCGAACGAGCCGTCGGCCTCGTCTTGGGCTGGGCGTCGAGGGACGGCCGGGGAGAAGGCGCGGCGGCGAACGCCTCCGCGGCCGGCGTCTCGACTCCGGCCGGGGTTTCGGCTCCGGCGCGAGGGGCACCGCCTCCCGCGGCCGGGGCAAGCGCGTCGACCGGGCGCGCCCGCGTCGGAAACACCCCGTCGACGAGCTCCGGCCGATCGGCCAGCGCGGCGCGGACGATCCACCGGACGCGCCCGAGCAGCTGCGTGCTCAGCCCGGCGAGCGCGAGGAGCCTCGTCCGCACCGTGTCCGCTTCCGCTCCGGCGAGGGCAGGGCGGTCGCGCTCCGCCGCCCACGCCGCTCCCGCGCCAGCCAGCGCCTCGAGCGCAGTCCCCAGCGAGGCGTGAGTGGCCAGCTCGGCCAGGCGCCGCACGGCGTAGCCCGAGCTCAACCGGCGCTGGAGCTCCGCCTCGGCCGCGCGGGCCTGATCGGCGTGCCTGCGGAGCGAGGGCCCCCGCCAGACCGGAAAGAGCGACTCGACCAGCGGGCCGCGCTCCGACTCCAGCGCCTGGATGGCCGTGCGGAGCGCCTCGGCGGCGTCGACCCACCCGGAGAGCAGCGCCGCCTTGCGCGCCCGTGCCTCGGGGGCGAGCTCCTCGAGCCACACCGCATCCGTCCGGACGGCGCGGCGTTCCGGCTCGCCGCGCTCGACGAGCTCCGCGGCGCCCCGCAACCAGTCGGATTCGATCTCCGCGGTTTCTCCGAGCGCTTCCGCGGCGGCGCGGAGACGCTCGGCGAGCCCGGTCAGACCTCCGAGCAGGCTCCACGCCGCGCGGGACGAGGGTGGTGCCGGGCTCACGTTCAGCGCGACGTCCCCAGCACCGCCTCCATCGCCTCGGGTGCCGCGAGGTTGGCGAAGGCGCTCGTCGCGCCGGCGGCGACCAGCTGCTCGGGCGAGAAGCTGCCCGTGCCCACCCCGACGCACTCGGCGCCGATCGCCTGCGCCGCCGAGACGTCGTTCGGGGTGTCGCCGATGACCACCACCCGGCATTCCTGCAGGGGTGCGCCGAGGAGGGCCGCGCCGCGCTCGGCGCCGCGGCGGATCAGCGCGGTGCGGTCCTCGGCGTCGCAGCCGAACCCGCCGAAGGGGAAGCGGTCGTAGATGCCGACGCGCGCGAGCTTGATCCGTGCGCCCTCGCGGATGTTGCCGGTCCCGAGCCCGACCGCGGTCTCGCGGCGCGCCCGGGCGCGATCGAGGGTCTCGGCCATCCCCGCGTGCACCCGGTACGTGGCATCGGGCGCGGCGGCCACCTCCTCGGCCAGGACCAGCAGATAGTCGACCAGCACCCGATCGATGATCGCCTCGGTGGGCTCGACGCCGATGGCCCGCATCCCGGCACGGACGATGGCCCGGTCGGTCATCCCGTCGAGCCGGAAGCCGCGGCAGGCGTCGCGCCGGTCGAAGGAGCGCTCGAAGGCGATCTCCAGCGCGCGGCGCCCGACGCCCCCGGTGGTGACGAGGGTGCCATCGACATCGAAGAGGAGAACCGAGGGTCGCATGTTCAGGGCTGGGCCTGGGCCAGGGACGCCTGGAGGCGCTCCCGGACGCCGGGGTCCTCCTCACGCTCTAACCGGTCCTCGAGCGACTTGCGAGCAGCAGCGCCGCCGGCCCGCCCGAGGCCCCGCGCCGCCGCACCGCGCACCGACGGATCCGCGGCGCCGAGCAGCGGTTCCAGCCGGGCCACCGCCTCCTCCCGGTCGTGCGAGCCAAGCTCCTCGGCCACCGCGTCACGCAGCGCCGGAGTGAGCCGCGGCGAGGCGACCGCATCGCCGAGGACCCCCAGCCCGGCTCGCCCGGGCAGGTCGGCCAGGGCGCGCGCGGCGGCGAGTCGGCGGGGGTCGCTCGCCTGCGCGTCGACGAGCTCGGCCTGGAGCGCCGGCACCGCCTCCGGCCCGATGCCGGCGAACTCGGCGGCGCCGGCGTCGGGCGAATCGAGCAGGGTGCCCACGCGGGCCCGCGCCTCCTCGGTGGTTCGCGCCGGGCCCACCGAGCGCGCGCAGCCCGCGGCGGCGAGACAGGCGAGCACCAGGGATGAACCGAGCCGGGACATGAGCGGGGAGCGGAGTGTACCCTCCCGGCGGGACATGGCCGGACGGGTCGTCTTCATCGTGCAGCGCGGCGGCTACGAGCCCGCGTACCAGGCGGCCTCGATGGGCATCACCGCGGCGGCGCTCGGAGACGAGGTGGTGTTCGTCTTCGCCTTCGAGGCCCTGCGCCAGCTGTGCCGCGGGGACTTCGGCCGTGCCCAGTCCGACCGCGAGCTCGCCGAGGGTGCGCGCGCCGAGGGCGTCGGTGTCCCGCCCCCGGCACAGCTGCTGGCAGAGGCGCGCGGGCTCGGCGCCCGCTGCGTCGCCTGTGACACCATGCTCAAGCTCGCCGGGGTCTCGCTGGTCGAGGCCGAGCGCGTGCTGGACGAGGTGCTCGGGCTGGCAGCCCTCTGGCGCCTGACCGAGGGCGCGCGCGTCCTCACCTTCTGACCCGGCGGCGCTGGTAGTCTGCCGGCCGGCTCCGCGATGCGCTCCCGCCCGATCGCCCTCGCCGCGCTGTGCCTGGTGACCGCGCTCGCCTGTCAGACCTACGAGTTCGTTCCGGTGACGCCGCTGTCCATCTCCCAGGAGAAGAGCAGCACGCCGATCGTGATCAAGAAGTTCAAGCCGAACGTGATGGTGCTGGTCGACAAGTCCGGGTCGATGGACCAGCCCGTCGATCCTTCCCTCCCGGGCTGCATCACCGCCTTCGGGCTCTGCGGGACGGGGGATTCGGCGAAGGACAATCCCTGCAACGTCACGGTGTGCCCCACGCGGTGGAACGAGCTCAACCTGGCGCTCGACGCGTTTCTCCAGGGGCAGGCCCAGACGGCGCGCTTCGGGCTGGCGTTCTTTCCCGAGCCGGCTTCGGGCGCGGATCAGCCCAACTGCGTTCCGACCTCGGCCGCCCGGGTGGACTTGCCCGCCGATCCCCAGGACGACTCGCCGGCGACGCTCTCGTCGCTCTCCACCGCGGCACGGAACGCGCTCGCCTCGGTGAAGAGCCAGAACATGGTCGGGCCGACCGGTACCGGCGGAGCGACGCCGACCGGTCCGAGCCTCGAATTCCTCACCAGCTACACGCCGCTTCAGGACCCGTTGCGGCTCGAGCTTGTCTTGCTGCTCACGGACGGGCTTCCCAACTGCAACCCGACCCTCACCGCCGAAGCCTGCGTCTGCACCGCGACCGCGGACGACTGCCCTCCGGCGGGCACCCCCAACAACTGTCTGGACAAGGACCGCACGGTGCAGTCGGTGCAGGATCTCGCGGCGCGCGGGGTTCACGTGGTGGTCATCGGCTTCGGGGACGAGACCCGGGCGAGCCTCGACGGCGGGGTGCAGGCGCCCATCGTCCTCCAGGAGATGGCGCTGGCTGGGAACTACCCGCGGCTGTGCCCGGGCCCCCGGCACGACCAGCCCTGCGGGCCCCTCAACCCCTGTCAGGGAGGGGTGTGCCTCCGGCAGTACTACCAGGCGCAGGACAGCCGCGACCTCGGGGCGGCGCTGGCGGAGATCACCGCGAGCCTCGATCGCGAGCCGTGCCTCCGCGCCATCACTCCCGCGCCAACCTCCGAGGACCTCATTCTCCTGACGCTCAACGGCACGAAGTACCCGCCCGGTCCCGATACCTGGCGCTACGTGCCGCCGGCGGACGGCGGGCCGGCGATCCGCTTCCTCGGGTCACTGTGCGCGGCGATCGAGAGCTCGACGGCGCAGAATCCGGTGCAGCTCGACCTGAGGATTCTCCGCGTGTTGTGAGACGGAGTCCGGGGCGCGCCTGCGCCCGGAGTCTCCCGCGTCGTCGGGATGCGGGGAGTCACGCGGGGAGCGGTCGGCGAATGTGGGATTCCCGCTGGAAATGGGGCTGCCCGCCCCCCGAGCGGGTATGCTCCGGCGCCGCGCATGCCCACCTCGACCGTCCTCCGTGGTGCCGCCTTTCTCGCGCTCCTCGTCGGTGTCGGTGCATGCCAGACGTACGACTTCGAGCCGGTGAAGCCGCTGTCGATCGGGCAGACCCAGACCAGCGTCGACGTGGAGGCGGTGGCGAACAAGCCCAACTTCATGCTCCTGGTGGACAAGTCGGGCTCGATGGACCAGCCGGTGGACCCGAGCAACCAGGCCTGCCGCGTGGGGGGGCAAAACGGGCCCCTCTGCGGGGACCCGGGCAAGGTGAACCCCTGCGACATCACCCAGTGCCCCACGCGCTGGAGCGAGCTGAGCACGGCTCTCGACGACTACATCACGCAGTTCCCGCTCATCGGCCGTTACGCTCTCTCGCTGTTCCCCGAGCCGGAGAACAACGGAGGCTGCGGCCCGACGACGGCACAGAGATTCGCGCTCCCGACCACGAGCTCCGACGACGACGCCACGCTCCAGGCCCAGGCCAACGGGACGAAGGCGAAGCTCGACGAGGTCACGAGCTGCAGCCCGCCCGGCCCCACCTGCACCGGCGGAGGGACGCCCACCGCGGCGAGTCTCGCGTTTCTTTCGTCGGTCAACGAGCTGGTGAACGACGACACCCGCGACCAGATCGTCATCCTGTTCACCGACGGGCTTCCCAACTGCAATCCGGCCCTGGCCAGCGTCGCCGGTACCACGGCCTGCCAGTGCACGTTCGGCCCCTCGCTGGACGACTGCGATCCCAACATTCCCCCGTTCGCGGGCGCGGGCTGCCTGGACGTGGACAACTCCGTGACGGCGGTGCAGTTCCTCGCGGGCAAGGGCGTCCAGACGTACGTGGTTGGCTTCGGCGCGGAGGCCGGGACCGCCGCCGCGCGCGACACCCTGCAACGCATCGCCGTCGCCGGGGCGGTCCGGTTTCCGCGGGTCTGCCCCGGGACCCCGCCCAACCAGCCCTGTGGCCCGGGCAATCCGTGCGACCTCGCGACCGGGCTGTGCACCCTGCAGTACTACTCCGCCAACGACGCCTCGGACCTCGGGGCGATCCTCAAGACCATCACCGATCCCAACGTCACGGTCTGCGAGCGCTTCCTGACCGAGGTCCCCACCGACGTCTCGTTGCTCAGCGTCCTGGTGGATGGCACCGCGTACCAGCCGGGCCCGGACACCTGGGTGTACGTGTCCCCGAGCGAGATGACTCCGGTGTCGAACAAGCCCGGTCCGGCGGTGGTCTTCGTGGACGGTAAGCCGCTGTGCAATCAGCTGAAGACCTCGACCGGGGCGAACCCGGTGAACGTCCAGATCCGGATCCTCAAGGTTCTCTGATCCGGAGCGACGGCGCGCTCCTGCGCCCGTGAGCGTGAAGACGCAGCTCCGTGGGCCGCTCCGCGAGCCTCCGGGCCGGTCATCGGTGTGGCGTGCGCGCGGTCGGGCAACCGCGCATGCTGGCGTCGGCCCCCGGGCGGGTGACCGCTCCTGCAGGTGGAGCGAGGCTGCACCCGCAGAACCGGTCGGCCGGGCTGCCCGCGGTGCCCGGCGAGCCGATTTCGGGAACCCCGCGACCCGTTGCGGTCTGGCGCGGAAGCCGGCTCCGACTTGCCGCGCCCTCCGGTGAGTCCTACGGTGCCGGCGCCCGTGCGACTCACCGTCCTCTCGCGCTCGCTCTCCGTTCCCTCCACCGCCCGGCTGGTGGCGGCCGCACGCGCGCGGGGGCACCCGGTGCGGGTGTTCGACCCGGTGCAGGTGGAGATGCACCTCGACGGAACGCGGGGGCAGATCCTCTATCGCCGCCGGAAGCTGGCACTCCCCGACGTCGTTCTGCCCCGCATCGCTCACTCCATCACTCCCTACGGTCTGGCGGTGGTGAATCAGTTCGGGATGCTCGGAGTGCCGGTGATGAACACCGCCGCCGCCATCGCCCAGGCGCGCAACAAGATGCGCTGTCTGCAGCTGCTGTCGGCGCACGGCATCGCGGTGCCGGCGACGGTGATGGCCCGGAGCGCCGGCGACCTCAAGGCGATGGTGCAGCTGGTGGGCGGGGTCCCGGTGCTGGTCAAGCTGCTCGGAGGCGCCGACGAGCGCGGGGTGATGGTCTGCGAGACTCTCAACTCGCTGGAGGCGGCGCTGGAGGCCATCCTCGGGCTGGGGCACAACCTCCTCGTCCAGGAGTACGTTCGGAAGGCCGGCCGGGACGTGCGCGTGCTGGTGGTCGGCGGCAGGGCGGTGGCGGCGGTCAGGCGCCGGCCGCGGATGAACCGCCTGGCCAACACCCTGAACCGCGGGGCCCGCTTCGAGCGCATCGTCCTGACCGACGCCCAGCGGCGGGCCGCCGCGGAGGCCGCGCGGCTCATCGGCCTCGAGGTGGCCGCGGTGGACATGCTGGACGTGAGGGGGCTGCCCAAGGTGTTCGAGGTGCACTCGAGCCCCGGGCTGGTGGAGATGGAGAAGGCGCTGGGCGAGGACCTGGCGACGCCCATCGTGGTCCGGGCGGAGCAGCTCGCCCGCGAGCGGCCTCCGGTGCTGGACCCCCCGCCGCGAGCGTCCAGGCGGGTGGGGCCCGCGCCCCGGCCGCTGAAGCGCGCCCGGGCATCTTGATATAGGACCGGCACCGATGCGCCTCCTTCGAACCTTCCTCGCCCCTGCAGTCCTCCTCGCCTCGCTCGCCCTCGCGGTGGAGGTGGATCCGACCACGCTGTACCGGGTGACCACCGAGGGGACGACGGCGAAGGTTGCCCCGGGCAAGAAGGGCACCCTGATCCTGGAGATCCAGAGCCTCAAGGGCGCCCACGTCTCCGACGAGGCCCCGCTGCGGATCCAGCTCTCGGGGACCGGAGCGGTGGCGCCGGAGAAGACCCAGCTGGTCTACGGGGACTCGGTGCGCAAGCCCTCGGGGTCGGTGAAGTACCCCGACCCGCGCTTCGAGGTGCCACTCGCCGCGCAGGGGAAGGGACCGGGCACGGTGGAGGCGAAGATGACCTTCTTCGTCTGCACCGAGCAGCTCTGCCTCCGCCAGCAGAAGACGCTCTCCGTCCCGGTCACAGTGGAGTAGCGGGCACCGATGCCGGGGGAGAGCCGGACGGTGCACGGCATCCACCCGGTGCTGGAGGCGCTACGGGCACATCCGGGCGACGTCGAGCGGGTGTACGTCCTCGAGGGAGGCGTCCCCCCTCGCGCCGCCGCGGAGATCCTCTCCCGGGCCCGGGACGCGCAGGTCAGGGTGGAGCGCGTCCCGCGCGAGCGGCTCCAGGCGCTGGTGGAGGGTGGGGTGCACCAGGGCGTGGCCGCCCGGCTCCGCGAGTTCTCCTACGCCACGCTGGAGGAGGTGCTCGCCGGTGCAGCGGCCTCGGGGCGACCCCCGCTGGTGGTGGTGCTGGACGGGCTCCAGGACCCCCACAACCTGGGGGCGGTGATCCGCTCGGCGGACGCCCTCGGGGCGCACGGGGTGGTGCTGCCGAAGGACCGCTCGGTGGGGGTGACCCCGGCGGTGGCCCGGGCCTCCGCGGGGGCCGTGGAGCACGTGCCGGTGGCCCGGGTGACCAACCTTTCCCGGGCGCTCGAGGAGCTCAAGACTTCCGGGCTATGGGTGGCGGCGGCCGACCCGGCCGGGGATCAGG
>DASROG010000433.1:0-6322 GCA_035646995.1 Myxococcaceae bacterium | reverse complement strand
GTGGATCACCTCCGGCGACAAGGCCGGCGTCATCGTGGTCTGGGCGCGCTCCGACGGGCCCGGGGCCGGCGGGCTCTCGGCGTTCATCGTCGAGGGCGGAACCAGGGGCCTCGTCCCGGGGCGGCACGAGGACAAGATGGGGCTGCGGGCCTCCACCACCGTTCCGCTGCAGTTCGAGGACTGCCGGCTTCCGGCGGAGGCGCTGCTGGGGCAGGAAGGCCAGGGGTTCCGGCTGGCGATGGTGGCACTCGATGGCGGCCGGATCGGGATCGCCTCGCAGGCCTGCGGGGTGGCCCGCGCCGCGCTGGCCGCCGCCGTGCGCTACACCAAGGAGCGGAAGGCGTTCGGGAAGTCGGTGGCCGATTTCCAGGCCGTCCGCTTCATGCTGGCCAACATCCAGACCGAGCTCGCCGCCGCGGAGCTGATGACCCTGCGGGCCGCGGGACTCAAGGAGTCGGGGACGCCGTTCACCCGCGAGGCCTCCATGGCGAAGGTCTTCGCCTCGGAGATGGCCAACCGGGCCGCGGACAAGGCCGTCCAGCTCCACGGCGGCTACGGGTACATCGACGAGTTCCCCGTCGAGCGGCACCTCCGCGATGCCCGCGTGCAGACCATCTACGAGGGGACCAGAGAGATCCAGCGGCTGGTCATCGCCAGGGAGCTGCTGAAAGGCTGAGCCGCCCCCCAGAAGGGCTCACGTCGACAGGACTGTCGGATGATCGGCCTCGGGGCGAACGCGGTGGTCGGCTTGCCGTGGGCCGTGCCCGCGCGGTGAGCGCGACGAGGCCCGCCACGGCCGGATTCAGCCGAGCCCGAACCGGGCCAGAAGCTCCGGCAGCCGCTCCTTGAGCCCGAGGCGCGCCGCCGCCGACTCGAGCATCCGCCGCTCCTGGCGGTCCACCTTTCCGTCCACCAGGGCGATCTGCACCAGTGAGCGAAGGAAGCTCTCTCCGGCCGGACCGGGCGGCGGCACCAGCCGCTCGAAGAGCGCCGGGTCGGCCTCGAGCGCGACTTCCACGTTCTCGAACGGCACGCCCCAGCGCTCCGCGCAGAGCTTCAGCATCCGCCGCTCGCGCTCGTCCACCCCGCCGTCCGCCGCCGCCATCGCCGCCATCGTGTAGAGCAGCCGCTGGCGCTCGGCCGCGTCCATCACCGTGTCGCGCCCCGCAGGCCCCGCGGCCGGAGCCTTCGGCGTGGACTGCGCACGCGACCGCGCCGTCCACACCTCGAACGGCTCGGCGTTCGCCAGCACCCAGTCGTGCGCGCCGTCGTTGAGCGTCTGTCCGCAGTGCTCGCAGGTGGGCTGCACCGAGTCTCCTAGCGGCGCCCCGCAGTTCCCGCAGCGCGCCGTCGCCATGCCCCGCGCCTGGTCGGTCCTCGCCCCCGCCTTCCGCGCCAGCGTGAAGACCCAGCGCTGGGGAAGGGTGGCCAGCGTGCCCGGCGACGTGCCCTCCGGGACCACCCCCATCCGCGCGCTCCAGCGGATCTCCACCTGCGCCAGCGTCGTGTCCGCTCCGTCCTGGATTGCCCGCACCGCCACGCTCCCGACCGCCGCCTGGAGGAAGACCCGGGCCCGCCGCCGCGACCGCAAGCCCGCCACGTCCGCGGCCATCTCGGCCAGGAAGTCCGCCGTGGCCAGCTTCGCCATCCGGCCCGGCTCGCCCCGGGCCTGTGCGTCGATCCACCCCCAGAACAGGAGCGACGCCCGGTCCTCCAGCACCTCCAGCGACAGCGCCGGATCCACCGCCCGGAGCGCTTCCAGCCCCGGCACCTCCAGCGGCGCGCTCCCTGCCTCTACCCCCTGGGTGATCTCCGCCAGCACCCAGTCGTAGGCCCCGCTGTTCACGATCGCCCCGCAGTAGGTGCAGTTCCCCGCCGCCCCTCCCTCGAACGGCGCCCCGCAGCTGGGGCACTTGCCCGGCTGGAGCAGGCCCTCCTTGCGCGAACGCGTTCCGGGACGGCGCACGAACGACCACACCTCGATGAACGGCTCCAGCGGCGCACGCCGTGCCCGCTCCAGCCCCTCCTCGGGCGAGAGCGAGACCGGAACGTCCACGTCCCTGGCCTGGGCACGGATCCGCACGTGGAGGGTGTCGAACGCCGTCGTTCGCTCGAGCCCCACCGCCTGGAGGTCGAGCACCGCCATGTCCGCCGTGACGTTCCGCACGGCCTGCGCGCGCATCAGCTCGAGCTGCACCCGGAATCTCTGGAAGGTCGCATCGGAGAGGTCTCGCCGCACCGGGCCGAGATCTCCTGCCGCCCATGCGGCCTGCACCCGGAGGAAGAGCCCCTTCACCTGGTCCAGGAAGGTCACCAGGTCGAACTCCGGGTCCGACGACCGCAGCGCGTCCACCCAGCCGGTGACCTCGCGCGCCGAGGGCGGGCTCGGCTCCCGGGTGTCCGCCGCCTCGAACGCCCGCTGGGTGCTCGCCGTCGCCCCGAAGCTGTGCCGGTAGGTCCGCCAGATCACGAACGCCATGCCGATCAGGGCCAGGGTGAACAGCGGGTGGCCAAGGAGGAAGAACACGACTGGGAATACGCCCCGCTGCGCCGAGTAGGGCGCCCCGGTGGACGAGGAGCCCGAGCCGCGCGACCCCGATGACCACGACCCACCCGAGGAGGACGAGCTCCGCCCACCGGACCATGAGCCCGAGCTGCGCGAACCGGAGGACGAAGACCTCGAGCCGCTGGAGCTGCCCGAGCCGCTGTAGTGCTGTCCGCTTCCCACGCGGGCGAGAGCGGGGGCGGCCAGCGTCAGCAGGAAGGCGAGGAGGCAGACGCGTCGATTCATCGTCGCCGGGGAGCGGCGGGGCCCAGCTTACCGGGGGCGACGCGCGCCTTGCCATCCGGGGCCCGGTCGACCTAGGTGCCTCCGGGCGAGAGTTCGAGGGAGATTGCACACATGGGAACGTTCCGGGAGGAGCGCCACGGACCGGTCGAGATCTGGACGCTCGACGCCGAGGACCGCGCGGCTGATGGCGTTGCGCGTGTCCTCGCCGAGCTCGAGGCGCGGTTGGCCCGCGTCTCCGGCGGTCAGGAGGTCCGCGTGGTCATCTTCACCGGGGCGGGGCAGAAGGCGTTCTGCGCCGGCGCCGACCTGAAGGAGCGCGCCACCATGAGCGAGGCCGAGGTCCGGGCCTTCCTCGGCGGGCTCCGCCGCGCCCTCCGGGCCATCGAGACCAGCGGGACGATCTTCATCGCCGCCATCAACGGCTCGGCCCTCGGCGGCGGAACGGAGCTCGCCCTCGCCTGCGACCTTCGCGTCGCCGCCCCGGCCGCCGAGCTCGGCCTCACCGAGGTCCGCCTGGGCATCATCCCCGGCGGCGGCGGAACCCAGCGGCTGCCCCGCCTCATCGGCCCGGGGCGCGCCAAGGACCTCATCCTCACCGGCCGGCGCGTCAACGCCGCCGAGGCGTTCGCCATCGGGCTCGTCCAGCGCCTCGCCCCCGAGGGCCGCCTGCTCGAGGTGGCGCTCGGCCTGGCGGAGCAGATCGCCGAGAACGCGCCGGTCGCGGTCGCCGCGGCCAAGCGCGCCATCGACCGCGGGCTCGATCTCGACCTGGAAGCCGCGCTGGCCCTGGAGCTGGAAGAGTACGAGACGGTCCTCCGCTCGGAGGACCGCCTCGAGGGACTCGCCGCCTTCGCCGAGAAGCGACGGCCCGTCTGGAAGGGGAGGTGAGTCTAGCTGACTGCGGCCGCCGTGACCTCGCCGACTGCAGCCCGCCTGAACTGACCCTGACGCGGACCTCGGCTGCGGCCGCCCTGACCTAGGCCGTGACCCGCTCGGCGTCCTGAGCCTTGTTCTTCACCTGGTCGAAGAGGTTCATCGCCCGGTCCTTCACCTGGCTCCGGAGCTCCACCCCGGACTTCGGCGCCAGCGCCAGCCCCACCACCGCACCCACGATGCCGCCGAGCAGGAACAGGGTGATGTCGCTCGCGGCGCGGCTCCCCGGGGTGTACGGCACGACGCCGACCTTCCTCAGCAACCGCTCCTTGTCGAAGTCCGCCAGGTCGAGGTCGCCGAAGCGGTTCCATAGCCTCACCGCGTCGCGGGCGAGGTTGGTGTAGAGGTAGCTCTTGGTGAAGCCGCCGACGATGTCGGAAAACGCCATGGGTCGCTCCTTCCTAAGGAGAAAATGGGTTGACTGAAGCCCAACGTTAGGAACGCCTGACAGGCGCGGCACCCCCCGTGCTAAGCCCCCGCGCCGCATGCCAGCCGACGATACCCTGCGCGCGCGCCGCGCCCGAGTCCGCGAGGGCGGGGCCCCCAAGTACCATGCCAAGAACGCCGAGTCGGGCAAGCTGTTTGCAAGAGAACGCATCGCCCGGCTCCTGGACCCAGACTCCTTCGTCGAGGACGGGAGCTTCGCCCACGTCGCCGACCCGGAGCTCCCCGCCGACGGCGTGATCACCGGCCTGGGGAAGATGGCCGGCCGCACGGTCGCCCTCATGGCGAACGACTCCACCGTCAAGGCCGGAAGCTGGGGCGCCCGGACCGTGGAGAAGATCCTCCGCATCCAGGAGACCGCCCGCTCCCTGCGCCTGCCCCTCCTGTACCTGGTGGACTCGGCCGGCGCCCGCATCACCGACCAGGTGGAGATGTTCCCCGGCCGGCGGGGCGCCGGGCGCATCTTCTTCAACGAGGTCCACCTCTCCGGCGAGGTCCCCCAGATCTGCCTGCTCTTCGGACCCTCGGCTGCCGGCGGCGCCTACATCCCGGCCTTCTGCGACCTGGTGGTCATGGTCGAGGGAAACGCCTCGATGTACCTCGGCTCGCCGCGGATGGCGGAGATGGTCATCGGCGAGAAGGTCACCCTGGAGGAGATGGGTGGCGCCCGCATGCACTGCTCGGTCTCGGGCTGCGGCGACGTGCTGGTGAAGACCGAGGATGAGGCCATCGCCGCCGCCAAGGCCTACCTCTCCTACTTCCCCCCGAGCTTCGCCGAGCCCCCGCCACTGGCCGAGCCCAGGCCGCCAGCCCGCTCGGGGAAGCGCATCGACGAAATCATCCCCGCCGACCAGAACAAGCCGTTCGACATGTTCGCCCTCATCCACGAGCTGGTCGACGCGGGATCGTTCTTCGAGGTGAAGAAGCTCTTCGCCCAGGAGGTCATCACCGGCCTGGCCCGCATCGGAGGCCGACCGGTCGGCATCGTGGCCAACCAGCCCAAGTACAAGGGCGGCGTCCTCTTCGTCGACTCGGCGGACAAGGCGGCGCGGTTCATCTGGCTGTGCGACGCCTTCAACATCCCCCTGGTCTACCTGGCCGACGTCCCGGGCTTCATGATCGGCACCAAGGTGGAGCGGGCGGGCATCATCCGGGCCGGGGCGAAGATGATCTCCGCCGTCTCCGAGGCCACCGTCCCCCGCATCTCGGTCATCGTCCGGAAGGCCTACGGCGCTGGGCTGTACGCCATGTCCGGACCCGGCTTCGGCCCCGACGTCACCCTGGCCCTCCCCCAGGCGATGATCGCGGTCATGGGGCCCGAGGCGGCGGTCAACGCCGTGTTCTTCAACAAGATCCAGGAGAAGCCCGAGGCCGAGCGGGCCGCCTTCGTCCAGGCGCTCCGCGACGAGTACCGGGCCGACGTAGATCTCATGAAGCTCGCCTCCGAGCTCATCATCGACGAGGTGGTCCCGGGGGACGAGCTGCGGGACCAGCTGGAGCGCCGGCTGGGGGCCTACGCACGCCGGTTCCAGCCCCGTTCGGTGAAGAAGCACGGCGTGCCGCCGGTGTAGAAAGGGGGGGTATGGACCTGACGCTTCCCGAGAGCCACCGCGCCTTGCAATCCTCGCTGCGCGACTTCTGCGAGGAGCACGTCAAGCCCTACGCTCGCCAGTGGGACCACGAGGAGAAGTTCCCCGCCGAGGTGGTGAAGGCGCTGGGCGAGCTCGGCGCGCTCGGCATCCTGGTCTCGGAGGAGTACGGCGGGGCGGCGATGGACAGCCTCGCGGTCGCCGTCGCCGTCGAGGAGATCGCCCGCTACGACGGCTCGCTCGCCCTCACCGTGGCCAGTCACAACGGCCTCGGCACCAGCCACATCCGGGTGTTCGGCAACGACGCCCAGCGCAAGCGCTACCTGCCGAGGCTGGCCACCGGCGAGTGGCTCGGGGGCTGGGGCCTCACCGAGCCGGGCAGCGGGTCCGACGCCGCGGCGATGAAGACCACCGCCGTCCGCCGGGGAGACCGCTGGGTGCTCAACGGCACCAAGATGTTCATCACCCAGGGCACCGTCGGCCAGGTGTTCGTCGTGCTCGCCCTCACCGAGCCCGACAAGCGCCAGAAGGGCATCACCGCCTTCATCGTGGAGAAGGGATTGCC
>DASROG010000432.1:0-3770 GCA_035646995.1 Myxococcaceae bacterium | reverse complement strand
CCGCGCGGATCGACGTCCGCTCGGTGCACGGCGAGCCGCTGCTCCTCTCCTGGTACCGACACCGCGACGGCGAGGCCGTCCGGGCCGTCAGCCGGGTGGAGGTCGAAGCGGAGAGCGGCCAGATCTCCCGGCTGTGGAACTACTTCTTCACCCCGGAGGTCATCGCCGAGGTGTGCGGCGAGCTCGGGCTGCCCTACCGCACGAACGGGACCTTCAGCGGCTGCATCCGGCCGATCCGCTGAGCGGTCGCCAGCGGGAGGGCATCGGCTCCGGTAGATCGAACGGGCGCCGGAGCTTGGCGCCGGGGAGGCGGGGCCGTGCGCATCGCCATGAGCGGGCCGCATCGCGCCGGGGAGTCGACGCCGGGGGCCGACCTGGCAGACCAGCTCGCTGGAGGTCGAGGCCCAGCCCGAAGCCCACCCTCACGTCGTGCAGTGGGAGGATCGACTCCTGCGCCGCGGGCGGCGCCTCCGCCTTCGCCACCGCAGCGCCCAGCAGCAGCGGCAGCATGCACGACCATCTCGTCATGGGTCCCCCCTCCGGTCTCGGGTCCAGCTCTCCGGACGCGAGCCCGAGCTGGAACCCCGCGACCAGGCTAGAGCTTCTCGTCGATGGCCCGGTTGCTCATCTCGTCCGCGGCGGAGTTCTGCGCCCGGGGGACGTGGAGCAGCTTCACCTTGCGGAACGCCTTCAGCAGGCTGAGCGCCTCCGCATGCAGCTCGCGAAGGGCCGGGGCCCTCACCTGGTAGGCGCCGGAGAGCTGGCGGATCATCAGCTCGCTGTCGGCGACCACCTCCAGCTCCTCTGCTCCGAGCTCGTGCGCGCGCCGGAGTCCCAGCAGCAGCCCCTGGTACTCGGCCACGTTGTTGGTCTGTCGGCCGAGAAACTTCCCCAGTCGCTCCAGCACGTGCCCCTGCTCGTCGTAGAGCACCGCCCCGGCGCCCGCCGGCCCCGGGTTGCCGCGCGCCGCACCATCCGACGCCACGCGGAGCTTCCGGTGCGGCTGGACGACATGGACGGGACCGGCAGGGTGCACGCGCGGCAGCGGGTGGGACGGGGCAGGGCGGCCGAGCAGCACACCCACCAGATCGGTCCGGGACAGGCCCGGGAAGCGGGCCAGGGTACGATCGAGGCCCTCCTCCTCCGCGATGACCCGGAGGAGCTCGGGAAGGGAGGGGCGCTGCCCGCTCATCCCTTCTTCGCCGGCGGCGGCTCGATGGCCTCCGGCGCGCAGATGATGCGGTGGCAGGACGGACAGATGTCCGTCTCCAGCGTGGTCTTCAGGGTGTTGAAGAGCTGCGGCGGCACGCTCATGTTGCAGCCCTGGCAGGTCCCGGCCACCACCGTGACCAGCGCCGGCGTGCGGCGCTTTCGCACCGTCTCGTAGCGGGAGAGCAGAGGCGGGTGAACGCCCCTGGCCACCTCGGCGCGCTTGACCTGCAGCTCCTTCACCTGTCCCTCGAAGCCCGCGACCTTCGCCCGGAGCTCGTTCAGCTTCCCGCCCACGTCACCGATCTTCGCCGCGTACTGCTGGTCCTTGCCCTTCACCAGCTCGCGCAGCTGGGCCTGGATCTTCCCCAGCTCGACCAGCTCCTCGGCCATGGTGGCGTTGGCCTTCTTGGCGATGTCGATCTCCCGGGCAAGCGCGGCGTACTCGCGGGTGGAGCGCTGCTCGGAGAGCCGGGCCTCCCACTTGCGCACCTTCTCCTTCTCCTCGGCGATGTTCTGCTCCAGGGTTCGCCGCTGCCGCTCCACGTCGAGGAGCTTGTTCCGCTCGGCCTCGACCTCGCCCTTCGCCTGGGCCAGCTCGCGTTCCAGCTCGCCCATCTGCCGCGGGTAGACCTCGGCGGACTTGCGGAGCACCAGGATCTCCAGATCCACCTTCTGGAGATCGGCCAGGGCCTTCAATCGTTCCTGCAAAGCTGAGCTGCCTCCTGCGGCTCTCGTACCGGTGCCGCGGCCTTGTAGCAATGAAGCGCTCGCAGTGCCAACGTCCTTGGAGGGTTGCTCATGGAGGAAACGATGCGTTTCTGTCCCCGGTGCGGCACGCCGCTGGCGGCGCAGGCGAAGGGTGGGCGCGAGCGCCTGGTCTGCCCGGGGGCCGACTGCGGCTTCGTCTTCTACGACAACCCACTCCCGGTGGTGGCCGCGCTGGTGGAGCACGAGGGCGACGTGCTCCTGGTCCGGTCGGTGGGATGGCCCGAGTCCTGGTACGGGCTGGTCACGGGCTTCCTGGAGCGCGGGGAGGAGCCCGGGGCGGCCGCGCTGCGGGAGCTCCACGAGGAGCTGGGCCTCGAGGGGAGGGTGGTGTCGGCGATCGGCATCTACACCTTCCCCGAGCGCAACGAGCTCATCCTCGCCTACCACGTCGAGGCCCACGGCGAGGTGCGGCTGGGTCCGGAGCTTGCCGGGTTCAAGCGCATCCGACCCGAGAAGCTGCGCCCCTGGGCCTTCGGCACCGGCCACGCGGTGCGCGACTGGCTCGCGCGGCGGGGCGCGCCAGCGTCCAGGCTCAGCCCCCCGCACCAGGGGGACGCCTGAGGAAGCGCGCAGAGCGCGCCAGCGTCCAGGCTCAGTCCTCGTCGTCCGGAGTGACTTCCTCGTCGTCGTCGAAGCTTTCGAGGTCCTCTGCCTCCTCGGCCTCCTCGACCTCGGGCTCGGGCGGCGCGGGCTCCACGGGCCGGGGAACCGCGGCCAGCCGGCCCCGGCGAGGCTCGGGCGCCGGGCGGTTGGCGGGACTGTCCTTCTGGTCCGCTCCGCACTTCGGGCAGATCGCCTCGGGCTTTCTCAGGTCGTAGAACTTGGTCCCGCACTTGAAGCAGACGTGCTTGGTCCCGAGGTCCTTCGCCGTCATCGACTCACCTGTTCCTTCGGAGCAGAGGGGGAAACGAGGCGGCGATGTAGGCGTCCGGTGCCTCCCAAGTCAACGCTGGAACGCCGTACGATGGCCCCCTCCTGCCGCCTTGACCTTCTTCTGCGACAGCTGTGGACAGCCCCTCCTGCTCGAGGGCGAACCCTCCCCCGGACTGCGCGTGGCCTGCCCCACCTGCCAGGCGACGGTCGAGGTGCCCATGCCGGCCGGCGAGGAGCCGCTGGAGGTTAGCTGGTTCGCCATGGTGCGTGGCTCCCAGGTGGGTCCCATGGCCCAGGAGCCCCTGGCCCAGCTGATCCGGGCCGGTGAGGTGACCGGCAAGACCTTCGTCTGGTGTGAGGGCATGGCCGAGTGGCGGCGGGCGGAGACCCTGCCCAAGCTGGCGCCGTCGCTGGCGGCCACCCGGCCTCCGAAACCAGCCAATACCGCCGACCTGTCGCAGCTCTTCAGCGACCTCGACCTGACCGTGTCCCGGCCCATGGACGCGCGGGCGGTGGAGCAGATGCTCTCCGGCGCGCGGGCCCCCCGGACCGCCCTGCCCGAGCCCGCGACCTCTCCCGGCAGAACGACCACTCGAAGCACCGCGGTTGCATCGGCGAGCCGAAGGACGCGCCGGCGGGCCAGCGACGAGGAGGACCTGGAGGCCTCCGGCCTCGCCCGCCGCAACCCGGCCTGGAAGACGATGCTGGTGGTGCTGCTCGTGGTGACGGTTCCCGCCGCCGGGCTCTACGCGCTCTCGAGCCTGCGTGTGCTCCCGCTCGAGGTGCCGCGGGTCGACCCGGCGACCGGTGCCTCGGTCAAGGAGCCCGTCTTCTCCGCGAGGGGAGTCCGCGGTCTCAAGGACCTGCTCCTGGGGAAGAGACCGGCCCCCGCGCCGCCTTCCCCCGCCCGGGAAGCC